>NZ_JBHXRU010000006.1:6648-131488 GCF_042716255.1 Streptomyces sp. NPDC058662
CCGCCCTCACGGCCCTCCAACATCAGCGCCTATTCCCCCGCATTGTTTGGGGAAACATCGCCCCCTGTCGCTTCCCCCCCCCCACCCCGACCGGGGGGGGGCCCCCCCCCCGGCGCCGGCCCCCCGCCGCGCGTGCGCGAGGTGCGCGGCCGCCTGCCTCGGGCGGCTTCCTCCTCGCCGAGGCCGTCCTGCCGGGGGCGACCGGACCGGCGGCGGACGCTACTCGTCGTCCGCCTCGTCGTCGTCCAACCGGGCCAGCCAGGTGGCAAGGCGTTCCACCGGGACCTCGAAGTCCGGGTTCAGGTCGACGAAGGTGCGCAGCTGCTCGGCGAGCCACTCGAAGGTGACCTCCTCCTCGCCGCGCCGCTTCTCCAGCTCCTCGATGCCGCGATCGGTGAAGTACAAGGGGGGCTCCGTGCCGTGATGGGGTGTTTCCCGCCAGGATAATGCGATGCGCGGAGAGACCTCCCCCCGCGGTGTACCCGGCGGTAGCCTGGATGCCTCACGAGTGGGGGGCGCGGATGACCGACGGGCGCACGGCCGGTACCGCGCGCGCCTTCGAGCTCCTCGAACCCCTCGTCCACGCCGCGACCGTACGCGTCCACGCCCCGCCGCGCGGGTATGGGACCCGCAGCGGCTTCCCGCCCGGACCGACGTGGGGCAGCGGTTTCTTCATCGCCCCCGGCTGGCTCCTGACGTGCGCCCATGTGGTCGGCGAGGGGGGTGCGGCGGTGCGTCTGACGGGGCGCGAGGTCGGCATCACCTTCTCCGCCGGCGGCAACGGCGCGACCGGGACCGTCGCCGGGCGCGTGGAATGCGTCCTGCCCGAGCGGCTGGAGGAGCGCCGCCCAGGCCCCCGGGCCCTGTGGGACCTGCCCGACCTGGCGCTCGTACGGGTCCTCGCGCCCGTCTCGCACGCCTGCGTCTGGCTGACCGACCGGTCCAGGCCCCGCTTCGACGAGGTCGCCTACTTCGGCTGCACCGAGGACCTCGGCACACCCGAGATCACCGGCCGCACCGCCCGGCTGCACGGTACCGCCGGGAACGGCGCCGCCATCCGGCTCGGCGGCGACGACGACATCGACCCCGGCATGTCGGGCGGCCCCGTGGTGGACCTGGCGCGCGGCGAGGTCGTCGGCGTGGTCAAGGCCCGGCGTTCCGGTGCCGGGGGCGGGCTCGCCGTGTCCGTCGTCCAGCTGCGCACCCTGCCGACGGCCGCCCGGGGCCAGATCGGCCTCTACCGGCGGGTCATGCAGGCCCATGACCTCTACCACTACGACCAGCACCTGAGCGACCTCCAGAGCCGCCGCACCTGGACGGACGTGCACGGCGAGCTGCCGTCCGAGGAGGCCGACGCGTACGGCGGCCGGGGGCGGCTGACCCCGGGCGAACGCACCACCCTGTGCGGGCTGCTCGCCGAGCTGCCCCCGCCCGGTTCCTCCGAGGTCGTACGGGCCCTCGTCGAGGCGGCCCGCGGAGAGGAACCGGACCCCCAGCCCCCGGCCCCGCTGAGCTGGCGCGACGGGCTGGGGCTGCTGCACGACCCGCCCGGCGGTACGGGGGAGGCCGCCGCGATGCTCCGCTACGCGACGGACGTCAGCGCCGCCGACTACCGCGAGCCGCCGACCCCGGGCGCCGACGAGGAGCTGTGGGACTGGGTACGGGCCACGGCCGAGCGGTTGTGGCGGCCGCTGCGGCGGGAGCTCGGGGAGCGCCACGAGCGGGGCCTGGCCGAGCGCGAGCGGCGCCGGAGGTCCTCGGCGGGCCGGCCGGCGCACGGCCGGGCCCGGCCGTCGGGCGGACTGGTGCCGGGGGCCTCGGTGCTGCTGGAGGTCTGGGCGCACAGCTGGGAGGACGTGTACGACTGGCGGGTCTCGGTCCTGGCCGGCCCGGCCCGTCCGGGGCGGGTGACACCGGTGGACGAGGGGGTTCGCGCCACTCGGGCGGGCCTGCCCGAGGCCGTACGGGCGCCGCTCGCGGAGGCGTTCCGGCGGTGCGACACGCACGCGGCGGCGGCGCTGCTCGAAGTGGCCGTCGCGCCCGAGCTGTTCGGCCTCGGGGTGCAGGAGTGGCGGCTGGTGGGCGGGGTCCCGGTGGGGGTCCAGCGGCCGGTGGTCCTGCGGCATCCCGTCGGCGGCGCCGGCCCGGCCGGGCCCGCCGGATTCGCGGCGGCCGACGCCCGGTGGGCCCGGGTGCAGGCGGGCCCGGTCGCGGACGAGCGGGCCGACTGCGCGGGGGGCCGGCCGCGCGCCCCCTCGACGGAGTGGCTGTCCGGGCTGCCCGACAACACCGTCCCGGTGCACTGCCGGGCCCCCGACGCCGAACCCACGCTCGGGTCGCTGCACGCCGCCCGGGAGGCCGGCTACGGGGTGGTGGTGTGCCGGCAGCCCCCGGCGGACCCGGCCGCCTCGTGCGCCCCCTTCCACCGGGGCCTGCGCGAGGAACTGGCCGACGCGGGACAGGCGCAGACACTGCCGCTGCGGATGCAGGCGCTGCGGGGGAGGGCGTACGGGGCGGACCCGGACGCGTACTGGGCGGCGGGTGCCGCGCTCGTGTGGGACGACCCCGCGCGCGCCCTGCCCGAGGACGAGCCGCTCCAGGGGGACCTGTGACCGGCAGGAGGGAGCAGCGGCCATGAACGACGAATGGCTCATCTACCGGGGGGTCGGTGAGCCGCACGACGGGATCGACGCCCTGCCCGATCCCCCGCCGTGGCGCGACTTCGACGGCGGGCCCGTGGAGGCGCCGCCGGGTGGTTCGGGCGGGGTGGGTGGTTCAGGCGGTCCGGGCGGTCCGGGCGAGGGGGCGGCCGGGGCGTCCGAGGGTGCCATCGCCCGGCGGCTAGGGGCGCACCGGCAGGCCGCCGAGCTGCACCGGCCCGAGCCCGAGGAGCTGGAGGCCATCAACGCGGCGCTGTACCTGCGGCGGCCGCTCCTGGTGACCGGCTTCCCCGGGACCGGGAAGTCCACCCTCGCGCACGCGGTGGCGCACGAGCTGAAGCTGGGGCGCGTGCTGCGCTGGCCCGTGGTGTCGCGGACGGTGCTCCAGGACGGGCTGTACCGGTACGACGCCCTCGCCCGGCTCCAGGACGTCCAGATCGCGGCGAGCGGCGGGGCCTGGGGCGGGCCGGGTGAGGGGCCGGGCCGGGTGCCCGGCATCGGCAAGTACATCCGGCTCGGTCCTCTGGGCACCGCGCTGCTGCCCGCCACGCGGCCCCGGGTGCTCCTCGTCGACGAGCTGGACAAGAGCGACATCGACCTGCCGAACGACCTGCTGAACGTGCTGGAGGAGGGGGAGTTCGCCCTCCCCGAGCTGGAACGGGTCGCGGACACCGAGCCGGAGGTCCAGGTCCTGAACGACGACGGGGCGAAGGTGACCGTACGGGGCGGCCGGGTGCAGTGCCGGGCGTTCCCCTTCATCATCATGACCAGCAACGGCGAACGTGACTTCCCGGCCGCCCTGTTGCGGCGCTGCGTCCAGCTCAAGCTCGGCCAGCCCGGGGAGAAGCGGCTCGCCACCATGGTCCGCGCCCACCTCGGGGAGGAGGCCGCCCGGCTCGGGGCCGAACTGATCCGCGAGTTCCTCAGCCGCTCCCAGTCCGAACTGGTCGCCGCCGACCAGCTCCTCAACGCCGTCTACCTCACCCACTACGCCGCCCCGCCCACCCGGGAGGACCTCGCCGACCTGCTCATCCAGCGCCTCGACCGGCCGAGGTGAGGGGCCGTGCCCCCACCGTCCGACGCGACGACGCCGCCGCCGGCATCGTCACCGCCGTCGTCACCGTCACCGTCCGCGTCGGCGCCATCGGCGTCGGGCCCGCCGCCGGTGCCCGGGCCCGGGGCGACCGGCGGGGCCGGCGGGTCCGGCATCCGGGAGCTCGCCGCCCTGCTCCGGGAGGCCGGGCTCGATCCGACGGCCGGGGAGCTCGCCGACGCGCTCTGGCTGGCCGGCCGGATCGGGCCCGGCCCGGGGCCCGGCGCCGCGCACGCGTGGCCGCCCGGATCGGCGCACGGGCCCGGCGCGGGAGACCGCGCCCCGGGGTCCGGGCCGGGTCCGGGAGCCGAGGATTCGGCCGGCGCGGGGGAGAAGCCGCATTCGTCCGCGGGGACGCCCGAGGAGGCGGAGGGCCCGGTCGGGCTCCACGCGGCCCAGGAGCCCCCGTACCGGGCGGGCTCGGAGGCCGGCGGGGCGACCGTCGCGGACGGGCCCGGAGCGGTACGGCCCGGGGACGCCGCCGCCCCGGAGGGACCGCCGGGGGAGCGGGGGGTGCCCGTACGGGTGCCGGGGGCGGCGGCGCTGCCGCGCATCCTGGACATCCAGCGGGCCCTGCGCGTCCTGCAGCGGCACCGGCCGCCCGGGCCGCCCACCCGGACGGTGCTCGACGAGCCGGCCACGGTGGAGGCCAGTGCCCGGGCCTGCGGGCTGATCATCCCCGTGCTGCGCGGGGAGAGCCGGCGCGAGGCGACCGTACGGCTGGTGATGGACGCGTCGCCCTCGATGGCGGTGTGGCAGGAGATGTTCGAGGAACTGCGTTCCGTGTGCGAGCGGTTGGGGGCCTTCCGGGACGTCCAGGTGCACTACCTGCACCGGCTCGCGGACGGCACGGCGGCGATCGGGCGCGGCCCCGCGCCCGGGGCCGGGATGCGGTCCGGCGAGCAGTTGCGGGACCCGACCGGACGGGCGCTGACCATGGTGGTCTCCGACTGCGCCGGGCCGCTGTGGCGGGAGGGCGCGGCGCAGCGGCTGCTGCACCGGTGGGCCGAGTGCACCCCGTGCGTGGTCGTGCAGCCGCTGCCGCAGCGGCTGTGGGGGCGCAGCTGGCTGCCGACCGAGCGGGGCACCCTGGCCCGGGTCGAGGGCGGGGGCGGGAAGCTGCGGTTCCGCTCGGACCGGCCGCCGTGGCCCGGGCGGCCCACCGGGGGCCTGACGGTGCCCGTGCTGCCGCCGAGCGCCACCGCGCTCGGTGCGTGGGCGCGGCTCGTCGCCGGGCTGGGGGCGGGCCCGGTACCGGCCGAGGTGGCCCGGGTCCGGGCGGACCACCCGGCGGCGCGGGTACCGCCGCCGCGTGCCGAACGGCCGCCGCGCGAACTGGTGTCGCGGTTCCGGTCCTCGGCCGGGCCGCGCGCCGTCCAGCTGGCGGTCTACCTGTCGGCGGCGCCGCTCACCGTGCCGGTGATGCGGCTGGTGCAGCGCACGATGCTGCCGGACTCGGAACCGTCCGACCTGGCGGAGGTCCTGCTGAGCGGGCTGCTGCGGCGGGTGGGACCGCCGGCGGGGCAGTGGTACGAGTTCGTACCCGGGGTGCGGGACGTGTTGTTGGGGCCGCTGGGGCGGGACGAGGCGGCGCTGGTGCTCAAGCACTGCTCGGAGTACGTGCTGGCGCACTTCGGGCGCGGGGTGCGGAACTTCCCCGCCCTGGCCGTCTCGCAGCTGACGGGCGTGCCCGTCGCGCTGCCGGAAGCCGGGCCGCGGGACCCCGTACGGGCGCCGGCCGGGCGGCTGCCGGAGGCGTTCGCGCAGGCGTTCGCCCAGGTCTCGGCCAAGGTCGTACGCCGGTACCTGCCCGGGACGGCGGCGGGCCCGGCGCCCGCCCCGCCGCCGGCCGCGCCGCCGGCCAGGGCCCGGGCGGCCGCGGTGCGCGAGGCGCGCGAACGGCTCGCCGACGGGGACGCGCGGGCCGTGTACGAGGCGGTGGCGGTACTGCGGCACGCGGTGGCCGCCCCCGAGGCGCCGGGCGACCAGCCGGGGGAGGCGGAGGCCGAACTGGCGGGGGCACTGCTGCGGTTGTGGGCGGAGCAGCGCGACCCGGAACTCCTGGCGGAGGCCGAGCGGGCCGTGGCCGCGCCCGCGCTGCGGACGGTCGCGGCGGCGCGGGCGGTACTGGGCCGGGTGCTGTACGAGCGGGCGCTGGAGGGCGAACCGGACGCGGAGCTGCTGGGCGCGGCGGAGCGGGAGTTCGCGGCGGCGGGGGCGACGGGGGACGCGCGGCTCCGGCGCGACTGCGCGGTCCACCGCGCCCGCACCCTGCTCCACCTCAGCGCCCTCCACGCCGACCCGACGCCCCTGCACGAGGCCCGCACGGCCCTCACCCCCCTCACGGCGGCGTGGCCGCCGCAGCCGCCGCCTGAGCCGCCTGCGCCGCTTGAGCCGCTTGGGTCCCCGCAGTCGCAGTCGCCTTCGCAACCGCCGCCTGGGCCGCCTGTGTCCCCTCCGCCCGTGAGCCCCCCGCCGGGCGGCGAGGGCGCGGAGCGCCTGACGCCTGAGGCCGGGCGGGCGGCCGCTCCCGCGGGGGCGGCCGCGCCGCCCGGGGAGGCCGGTCGGTCGGGCCCGTCGTCCGGCGCGGGGCCGGGGGCCGAAGCCGGCGTTGGCGTGGGTGCTCCGCCCGGGGAGGCCGGCCGGTCGGGCCCGTCGTCCGGCGCGGGGCCGGGGGCCGAAGCCGGCGTTGGCGTGGGTGCTCCGTCCGGGGAGGTCGGCCGGTCGGGCCCGCCGTCCGATGCGGGGCCGTCGTCCGAGGCTGCCGCCGGGGCGGCCGTTCCACGCGCCGACAGTGACCCCGACGGTCGGCGGGGCTCCGCCTCGGCCGGGGACGGCCCTGCACCGCCGGATGACTTTTCGGGGAGCGGTGGCTCGGGCCGTACCAGGCCTGATGTTCCTCCGCCCGTCTCCGTTCCGGTCGGGTCGGAGCGGGCGGACAATGAACTGGCGGGCGAACGCGCGCGCCCGTCCGACGCCGCTGAGGAGTCCGCCGGGCAGGAGTCGGCCGCCGACGCCGACGCCGACGCCGCCGTCGCTGGAAGCGAGTCGGCCCCGCCCGGGGCGGCGGATGCGGCGGACCCTCTGCTGTCGCGCGGGACGAGGGAGACGGCCGAGCCGGTCGAGGCGGCGCCCCCGCCCGGGGCGGCGGCGTCCTGGGTGGGCGGGTCCGTGCCCCCGGTTGCGCAGGGTGGTGCCGAGGCGGCTCCTGCCGGTGGTACGGGGCCCGGTGCCGGACCGGGCGCCGCTCCCGGGTACGGCAGCGGGAGCCCGGCCGAGCCCGGGTCGGGGGACGCCGAGGTGCAGTTGGTGCTCGGACAGGTGTTGGTGGCGCTCGTGCCGCACGCCTCGGGGGCCGGAGAGCGCGGCGCCCTCGCGGAGGAGGCCGCCGCGCGGCTGGGGGCGGTGCTGGAGGTGCGGCTGGGCGGTCCCCAACCGGCGTCCGAGCCGGTGGCGCGGGTGCGGCTGGAGCTCGCCGGGGCGCTGCGGCACCTCCCAGGGCGCCTGGAGGAGGCGGCCGGGCAACTCGGCGCTGCCCTGGAGGAGCCCGGACCCGACCCGGAACTGCGCGTCGCCGCCCTCGTCTGCCTCGCGCGGGTGCACCGGGCCCGGTACGCGCGGGACGCCGACCCGGCGGCCCTGGAGGATGCCGCCGAGGCGTACGGCCGGGCCCGGCGGCTGATTCCCCGGGACGCCGAGGCCTTCGCGGAACTGCTGCCGGAGTGGGGGGACGTACTCCTGCACCGTGCCCGCGCGGCGCCCGACGGGCGGCGGTTCACCGGGGCCGCCGTGCGGGTGCTGCGGGACAGCCGGGCGGCGGTCGCGCGGTCCGACCCCGGGTCCGCGCACCGACTGCTGCGGCTGGCCTCCGGGCTCCGGCTGCGGCACGCGTACGAGGGCGACCCGGTGGACCTGCGCGAGGCGGAGTACCTGCTGGAACTGGCCGTCCGGCAGAGCCGCTGCCCCCTGGAGCGGGCCCGGGCCTGGCAGGACCACGGGGACGTGCAGCGGGAGATCCACGGCCACACCCGGGCTGCGGACCGCCTCGACCGGGCGGTGGACTCCTACCGTCGGGCCTGGCGCTCCGCGCTGGAGGCGGGCGGGGACGAGCACCGCCGGGAGGAGGACCGGGGAGCGGCCCTCGGGCTGGCCGCCCGGGCGCAGCAGTCACGCGGCGAGGTACTGGAACGGCTGGCCCGGCCCCGCGCCGCGCTGGCCGCCTACCGGGCCGCCCTGGAGCTGTGGCAGCGGCTCGGGGACCCGCCCTCGGAACACCGGGAGGCCGCCCTGTCCCGGGTCCGCGCACTGGAGTCGAGCCCCTGACGCACCGCCGCGACCCGGGGCAGGGGAGGGGCAGCGCTGAAGCCCCCCGAAGCGGCGAGGGGACACCCGACACGGTGGCGAGACCGCCAAACCCCACCCCGCCTCCGGCCCCGCCACCGCCCCGACCCCGCGCCCCGGGGCGGCGGTTGACTGTTTTCCGTCGTTAGGCGGGCCCGTCCGGAGGGCAGGGATGCAGCGTCCGCAGCGGGAGGTAAGGCGATGAGGCACACGAAGGCCGGCTGCGCCGGGCTGCCCCCGCACCGGAATCGCTCCCTCCGGGACCGGCCCGCCTGCCACGCGCCCCGGCGGTACGCCCGCCTCGACGTCGCCGCCCCACTCCCCGCCGCCCCACTCCCCGCCGCCCCGCGTACCCCGCCCCGCGCCGACGGCCGCCCGACGGGGGCCGCCTCGTGAATCCGGCGCTCACCTCCTTCGACGTCTCCTCCCGCACCCTGCGCGCCGTCGCCTCGACCGAGCCCTCCCCGGACGGCACCCGCCTCGTCCGCGACATCCGCCGCTCGAAGCGCCTGGTCCTGCTCCGCGAGGTCCTCGACGCCGTTCCCGATGGCCCGGCCGGGGAGACCGCCGACCACTGGGCGCTCCTGGAGGACGCCGAACGGCACGCGCCCGCCGCCGTGCGCGACGTACTGCACTACCCCGCCACCGGGGTCTGGGCCGAGGAGACCCTGCGCCGCCTGCACGCCCCCCACGGACCCGCGCCCGACCTCGCCCACCTCGGGGCCGTCGCCGTCGCCGCCGCCCTGCGCGCCGGGATCGGCTTCACCGCCACCCTGCGCCCGGTGCACGGCCGCCTCGTCCTGCCCACCCTCGGCCTGCTGCGCCCCGAGCGCCCCGGCCCCCTCGCCCTGACCGAGCGCTCCTGGGACCCCGAGGACCCCGCCACGCTGCCCCTGCACACCCTGCCCGGCGGCAGCACCACCCTCGACGACCTCGACCCGTACCGCGCGCCCCGCCCGTCCCGCCCGGCGCCCGTCCGCCCGGCCCGCCGGCTCACCGCCAAGGGGCACAAGCGCTGGGACACCCAGTGGGCCGGCGCGCTCTCCCTCCTCCACCGCTACGACACCACCCGCGCGGAGGAGACCGTCCACCTGCTGCGCTCCGTCGTACCCCTCGCCGGAGGCTCCCGCTCCAGCCGCGTCACCCCGCCCGCCGCCGCCGGGTCCGTACTGGCCCGGGCCCAGGCCCCGCCCGCGCTGGCCGCCACGCTCGTCCACGAGGTCCAGTACGGCAAACTCGTCGCCCTCACCGACGTGCTGACCCTGCACACCGCCGACCGCACCGCCCGCCACTGGGCCCCGTGGCGCGCCGACCCCCGCCCCCTGGAGGGGCTCCTGCACGGGGCCTACGCGCACCTGGCCCTGGCCGGGTACTGGCAGCGCGCCGCCCTCTACGGGGCCCGGGGCGCCTGGGCCCAGCACGCCCGGATCCGGGCCCAGGTGGCCGCCGTCCTGCCCGCCCTGCGCGCCCACGACCGACTGACCTCCGCCGGACGGGAGTTCACCGACGCGATGGCCGCCGCCGAACGGGCCATGGACGAACTGCCGCCGCCCGGGGACCAGCACGCCACCGCCCGCCGCGCCGTCGACCGGGAGCGCCGCGCCTGGCGCGAGGCGCACCCCGAACTCGCGCCGTTCGCCGACGGCTGAGCGGTGGCGGACCGGCGGCGGCGGACCCGCAGCAGTGGACCCGTGGCAGCGGACTCCGCCCCGGTGACGTCCGCGACAGGTCCCCCATCCCGTCCGGACCCCCACCCCGTCCACCGCCCGCACCCCAGGAGACGGCAGCATGACCGGTAGTCGTCAGGAACGCGACCCGGCGGCGCGCAGGCCGCAGCGGCCGCAGCGCTTCGTCATCAGCTTCGCCGGTTTCAACCGCCCCTGGGCGGTGTGGATCGCCCACCGCCTGGAGGAGCACGGCCACCGCGTCGCCCTCCAGCGCTGGGACCCGCAGGGCGGCCCCGGGCTCGCCCCCGCCCTCGACGACCTCGCCCGCTCCGGCAGCCGGGTCCTGCTCGTCCTCAGCGAACGGTACTTCTCCGCCGGCACGCACACCGACGAGGAGTGGAACACCGCCCTGCGCACCGTCACCGACCGCCACCCCGAGCGATTCGCGGCCGTCTGCCTCACCGACGCCCCGCTGCCCAGCGCCGTCGCCGTCCTGGAGAAGACGGACCTGTGGGGACTGGACGCGTACGAGGCCGAGTACCGCGTGCTGCGCCGGCTGGAACTGCCCACCGACGGGATCGGAGCCGAGACCGGCCGCCGGGGACCCCGCTTCCCCAACGACCCGCCCGAGGTCTGGGGCCGGGTCCCGCGCCGCAACCCGCGCTTCACCGGCCGCAACGACGTCATCGGCGCCCTGCGCGCGACGCTCACCGAGGCGCCGCCCGGGGCCTCCACCGTCACCCTGCTGGGGCTCTCCGGAGTCGGCAAGACCCAGGTCGCCACCGAGTACGCCTACCGCTTCGCCTCCGAGTACGACGTCGTCTGGTGGGTCCCCGCCGAGGACCGGCCCACCCTGCGCGAACGCCTCGCCGACCTGGCTCCGGCCCTCGGCCTGCCGCCCGGCGCCGGCCGCTACGGGGAGCAGATCCGGGCCGTCCTCGAAGCGCTGCGGCGCGGGGCCCCGTACCACCGCTGGCTGATGGTCTTCGACGGCTGCGACAACCCCGACGACCTCGCCGACCTGCTGCCCTCCGGCGCGGGCGACGTCATCATCACCTCCCGCAACCGCGCCTGGGGATCCCGGCACACCAGCCTGCTCGAAGTCCCCCTCTACGCGCGGCCCGAGTCCGTCACCTTCATCCGCCGCCGGGCCCAGCGGCTGACCGCCGCCGAGGCCGACCAGCTCGCGGACGCCCTGGAGGACTACCCCCTGGCCCTCGACCAGACAGCCGGCTGGCTCGCCGACTCCCCGCTCACCGTGGACGACTACCTGGAGCTGCTCCGGCGCCGGCTGGACTCCCGCGACGCCGTCACCCTCTCCGACGACTACCCGCTGCCCTTCCCCACCGCCCTCGCCATACTCCTCAACAACGTCCGGGAGAACTTCCCCGACGCCCTCGCCCTGCTGCGCCTGTTCGTCTTCTTCGCACCCGGACCGGTACCGCTGCGGCTGCTGCGCGAGTTCCCGGCCGAGGACGTGCCCGAGGACCTGGCCGGGCTGCTCAACGACCAGATCCGGTGGAACGCCGCCCTGAACAAGCTCGTGCAGTTCTCCGTCGTCCGCCTGGAGTACTCCGACCTGCCCGTGGAGGAGGGTGGCGGGCTGGAGACCGTACAACTGCACCGCATGGTCCACGGCATCGTCCGCGAGGACCTCGCCGAGGACGAGGCCGAACCGCTCGCCCGCGCCGTCCGCCAGGTGCTCGCGGCGGCCGACCCCGGCCGGCCCTCCGACGCGCGGCTGTGGCCCCGCTACGCCGAGCTCGTCCCCCACCTGACCACGTCCGGAGTGCTCGCCAGCGGCAACCCCCGGATCCAGAACTTCCTCCTGCACTGCCTGCGCTACCTGCTGCTCGCCGGCGAGTACCGCACCTGCCTGCGGCTGTCGCAGGAGACCGACCGGGCCTGGCGCGCCGCGCTCGGCGAGGACCACCCGATGGTGCGGGAGCTGAGCTACCCGTACGGCGGAGCCCTGCGCAACCTCGGCCTCTTCCGCAGGGCGGAGGCCCTCACCCGGGCCGTCGCCGACCGGCTCGAACGGGAGCGCGGCGGACGGGACCTGCAGACCTTGCGCGCCGGAAGCGCGTACGGGGGAGTCCTGCTGTGCATCGCGGACTTCGAGCCGGCCCGCGAGATCTTCGAGCACGGCCTGGCCGCCTACCGCGAACTGCTCGGCGAGGACGACCCGGTCACCCTCGACGCCCAGAACAACCTGGCCGCCACCTACCGCCTCCTCGGCCGCTACCAGGACGCCTACGACCTCGACCTGGACACCCTGCGCCGCCGCGAGCGGGTCCTGAAGGCCCTGCACATCTCCACCCTCGCCTCCGGGATCGCCTGCGCCATGGGACTGCGGCTGATGGGCCGCTACCGGGAGGCGCAGACCCGGCAGGAACAGGGCGTCAAACTCAACACGCAGGTCCTCGGCCCGGACCACCCGCAGGCGTTGCGGGCCGAGCACAACCTCGGACTGTGCCTGCGCCGCTGCGGCGACACCGCCGGCGCGGGGCTGCGCCTGCGGACGGTGTGGGAACGGGCCACGAGGGTCTTCGGGGCCGACTACCCGTGGACCCTGATGGTCGCCTCCGACTACGCCACCTACCTGCGCGAGTACGGGGACATCAGCCAGGCCCGCCGGATCTCCGAGGACGTGGTCGGCGGCTACCGCGCGCAACTGGGCCCCGCCCACCCGTACAGCATCGGCACCGCCGGCAACCTGGGCCTCGTACTCCGCGCCCAGGGCGAGCGCGCCGAGGCACTGCGCCTCGCCGAGCAGGCCCTGACCGCGATGGGCGACGCGCTCGGGGACCGGCACCCCTGGACGCTGGGCTGCGCCCTCAACGCCACCGGGCACCGCAACATCAACGGCCGCCTGCAGGAAGCGCTGGACCTGAGCCGCGCCACACTGCGCACCGCGGAACGGGTCCTGGGCGCGGACCACCCGATGGCGTTGAGCGCCCGGATCGCACTGGCGGCGGACCTCCGGTCGGTACGCGAGGACACGGAGGCGGCCGCGCACGAGGACGCGGCCATCGAGGGCCTCACCCGCACCCTCGGCGCCCAGCACGTCCACACGCTCTCCGCCAAGCAGCGCACCCGCCCGTACTGGGACTTCGAGCCGCAACCGTAACGGGCACGGGGCCCTTCGCCCCCCCGCGGGCGGGTGCGGTATGCCGGAAGGCCCGGCCCCCGAGGGGGGCCGGGCCTTCCGGGTGGTGCGGGGGCTGTCAGGCCTCGAAGACCTCGTTCAGGAGGAGCTGCTGCTCCGCCTGGTGGCGCTTGGCGGAGCCCACCGCCGGGGACGAGCCGTGCGGGCGCGAGACGCGCCGCAGGCGCTCGCCCGCCGGGACCTCCGCGCCGACCGCCAGGTCGAGGTGGTCGATCAGGTTCAGCGCGATGAACGGCCACGCGCCCTGGTTCGCCGGCTCCTCCTGGGCCCAGATGTACTTCGCCGCGTTCGGGAACTTGGCGATCTCCGCCTGGAGTTCCGCGCCCGCCAGCGGGTACAGCCGCTCGATACGGATGATCGCCGTGTCGGTGATGCCGCGCTTCTCCCGCTCGGCCTCAAGGTCGTAGTAGACCTTGCCCGCGCAGAAGACGACCTTGCGGACCGCGTTCGGGTCCACCGTGCTGTCGCCGATGACCGGGCGGAACGAACCGGTCGTGAACTCCTCCGCCTTCGACGCCGCCGCCTTCAGACGCAGCATCGACTTCGGGGTGAAGACGATCAGCGGCTTGTGGTGCGGGTTGTGGACCTGCCAGCGCAGCAGGTGGAAGTAGTTCGACGGCAGGGTCGGCATCGCGACCGTCATGTTGTCCTGCGCGCACATCTGCAGGAAGCGCTCGGGACGGGCGGAGCTGTGGTCCGGGCCCTGGCCCTCGTAGCCGTGCGGCAGGAGGAGCGTGACGCCGGAGGTCTGGCCCCACTTCTGCTCGGCCGAGGAGATGAACTCGTCGACGACGGTCTGCGCGCCGTTGACGAAGTCGCCGAACTGGGCCTCCCAGAGGACCAGCGCGTCCCGGCGGGCCAGCGAGTAGCCGTACTCGAAGCCCATGGCCGCGTACTCGGAGAGCAGCGAGTCGTAGACGTTGTACCGGGCCTGGTCCTCGGAAAGGTACTGCAGCGGGGTGTAGTCCTCGCCGGTCTCCCGGTCGATGAGGACCGCGTGCCGCTGTCCGAAGGTGCCGCGGCGGGAGTCCTGGCCCGACAGCCGGACCGGGGTGCCCTCCATCAGCAGCGAGCCGAAGGCCAGGGTCTCGCCCATGCCCCAGTCGATCGTGCCCTCGTCGATCATCGACGCGCGGCGCTGCAGCTGCGGCAGCAGGCGCGGGTGGACGGTGACATGCTCGGGCACGTTGACCTGGGACTCGGCGATCCGCTTGACGACCTCCTGGGAGATCGCGGTGTCCACGCTGACCGGGAACACCTGCGCGACCTGCGCGGGCGCGACCGGGCCGCCGGCGGCCGGCTGCGTGGCGGCCTCGCGGACCTCCGCGAAGACCTTCTCCAGCTGGCCCTGGAAGTCCTGGAGCGCCTGCTCGGCCTCCTCCAGCGTGATGTCCCCGCGACCGATGAGGGACTCGGTGTACAGCTTGCGCACCGAGCGCTTCTTGTCGATCAGGTCGTACATCAGCGGCTGCGTGAACGCCGGGTTGTCGGACTCGTTGTGGCCGCGGCGGCGGTAGCAGATGAGGTCGATGACCACGTCCTTGTTGAACGCCTGGCGGAACTCGAAGGCGAGCCGCGCGATGCGGACCACGGCCTCCGGGTCGTCGCCGTTCACGTGGAAGATCGGCGCCTCGATCATGCGGGCCACGTCGGTCGCGTACATCGAAGAACGCGAGGACTCCGGGGCGGCGGTGAAGCCGACCTGGTTGTTGATGACCACGTGCACGGTGCCGCCGGTGCGGTAGCCGCGCAGCTGCGACATGTTCAGCGTCTCGGCGACCACGCCCTGGCCCGCGAAGGCCGCGTCGCCGTGCAGGGCCAGCGGCAGGACGGTGAAGTCCGTGCCGCCCTTGTTGATGACGTCCTGCTTGGCGCGGGCGACACCCTCCAGGACCGGGTCCACGGCCTCCAGGTGCGAGGGGTTCGCGACGAGCGAGACCTTGATCTGCTCGCCGTCGAGGCCGGTGAAGGTGCCCTCGGCGCCCAGGTGGTACTTGACGTCGCCGGAGCCGTGCATCGACTTCGGGTCGAGGTTGCCCTCGAACTCGCGGAAGATCTGCGCGTACGACTTGCCGACGATGTTCGCGAGCACGTTCAGACGGCCGCGGTGGGCCATGCCGATGACGACCTCTTCGAGGCGGGCCTCGGCGGCCGAGTCGATGACGGCGTCGAGCAGCGGGATGACGGACTCGCCGCCCTCCAGCGAGAAGCGCTTCTGGCCGACGTACTTCGTCTGCAGGAAGGTCTCGAAGGCCTCCGCGGCGTTCAGCCGGCGCAGGATGCGCAGCTGCTCCTCGCGCTCCGGCTTGCTGTGCGGGCGCTCGATGCGGTCCTGGATCCAGCGGCGCTGCTTCGGGTCCTGGATGTGCATGAACTCGACGCCGGTGGTGCGGCAGTACGAGTCGCGCAGGACGCCGAGGATGTCGCGGAGCTTCATCATCGACTTGCCGGAGAAGCCGCCGACCGCGAACTCGCGCTCCAGGTCCCACAGGGTGAGGCCGTGCTCGGTGATGTCGAGGTCGGGGTGCTTGCGCTGCTTGTACTCCAGCGGGTCGGTGTCGGCCATGACGTGGCCGCGCACCCGGTAGGAGTGGATCAGCTCGAAGACGCGGGCGGCCTTGGTGACGTCGTCGTCGTGCGAGGCGTCGATGTCGCGGTTCCAGCGCACCGGCTCGTACGGGATGCGCAGCGCCTCGAAGACGTCGTCGTAGAAGCCGTCCTCGCCGAGCAGCATGTTCGCGACGACGCGCAGGAACTCGCCGGAGGCGGCGCCCTGGATGACGCGGTGGTCGTACGTCGAGGTCAGGGTCATGACCTTCGAGATGCCCAGCTTGTTCAGGGTGTCCTGGGAGGTGCCCTGGAACTCGGCGGGGTAGTCCATCGAGCCGACGCCCATGATGACCGACTGTCCGGGCATCAGGCGGGGCACGGAGTGGACGGTGCCCAGACCGCCGGGGTTGGTCAGCGAGACGGTGACGCCGGTGAAGTCGTCCATCGTCAGCTTGCCGACGCGGGCCCGGCGGACGATGTCCTCGTAGGCCTGCCAGAACTCGAAGAAGTTGAGCGTCTCGGCCTTCTTGATGCCGGCGACGACGAGCTGGCGGTCGCCGTTCGGCTTCACGAGGTCGATCGCGAGACCGAAGTTGATGTGCTCCGGCTTGACGAGGGTCGGCTTGCCGTCCTTCTCCGCGAAGGAGTAGTTCATCGACGGCATGGCCTTGATGGCCTGCACCATCGCGTAGCCGATGAGGTGGGTGAAGGAGATCTTCCCGCCCCGGGCCCGCTTGAGGTGGTTGTTGATGACGATGCGGTTGTCGAACAGCAGCTTCACCGGGACGGCGCGGACGGACGTGGCCGTCGGCACCTCCAGGGAGGCGTTCATGTTCTTGGCGACGGCAGCCGCCGGGCCGCGGAGCGTCACCAGTTCGGGGCCCGCGGGGGCCTCGGTGGCGGGCGCGGCCTGCTTGGGGGCGGCGGGAGCGGGAGCGGCGGCGGCCGGTGCGGCGGCCGGGGCCTGGGAGGTGACAGTCACAGCAGAGGCACCAGAGGGGGTGGCAGGAGCAGGGGCAGGAGCTGACACAGGCGTGGGCGCGGGGGCAGGGGCCGGCGCAGACGCTCGCGCGGTGCTCGCCGCCCCCGTGGCGGCGTCGGCGGCCTGCGGCGCTGCGGCGGCGGTGGCGGCCTGTGCGGAGGCGCCGTCCGTCGTCGCGGACTTCTTCGGCTCTTCCGACTTGGGCGGAGCGACGGCGCCCCCCGGCTTGTAGTCGGCGAAGAAGTCCCACCAGGCCCGGTCGACCGAGTTCGGGTCCTGGAGGTACTGCTGATAGATCTCGTCGACGAGCCACTCGTTGGCACCGAAGCCTGAGGCGGGGTTGTTCCCGCCCCCTGCTGCTTCGGTCGTGGTGCTCGTATTACTGGGGGACTGTGGCGACACGGCGGCAACCGCCCTCTTCC
Source organism: Streptomyces sp. NPDC058662 (assembly GCF_042716255.1). Taxonomy (NCBI): domain Bacteria; kingdom Bacillati; phylum Actinomycetota; class Actinomycetes; order Kitasatosporales; family Streptomycetaceae; genus Streptomyces; species Streptomyces sp. NPDC058662. The sequence goes on from NZ_JBHXRU010000006.1 coordinate 23,533, forward strand.
GCTTCACAAGGTATGGACAGCGGGAATAAAGGCTACGCCTCTCGGGGCGCTCCCTGCAGACCGGGCGGGACTTCCGTCACGCAGGTCACATCGAACGGCGGGTTTCGCCGCCTGGAATGGCGGGAAACAAGCGTGGTTCGGGTAGGGAACAGCGTGGTTGCGGCCCCCGCGGCTTCGCACCCCTGACGACCCCGGGCACGTGTGGCCGAGATCATGTCCTTCCCACTCGAACCCTACGTCAACGCGGCGCCCGGGAGCTGCCCGGCAGTGTGACAAGGATTCGGCAGCCCCGTGACGATTCGGCCACCCCGATGTGCCCCCCGTGCAGTTCCACCGCCCACCGGGCGATGGCGAGGCCCAGCCCGGTGCCGCCGTCGCCGCCGCCCGCGTTGCCACGGTTGAACCGCTCGAAGACCCGCAGCCGCTCCGCCTCCGGGATGCCGGGACCCTCGTCCCGTACCTCCAGGGCCAGGCTCCCGGGCTCCTCGCCGGCCCGGGCCCGGACCGTGACCCGGCCGTGGGCGGGGCTGTGCTTGACCGCGTTGTCGATCAGGTTGGCCACCACCTGGTGCAGCCGCTCGGCGTCGGCGTACGCCGTCAGCTCGGGCGGGAAGACGTCCAGGTGCAGGTGCACGTCGTTGCGGGTGTGCCCGCCCGACCCGGAGGACAGCCCCGGCCGGCCCGCGGCCGCCAGCCCCGACTCCTTGAGGACCCCCGACAGGTACGGCCACACCTCGAAGCGGCGGGCGCGCAGCGGGACGACCCCGTTGTCCACCCGGGACAGGTCCAGCAGCGTCTCCACGAGGCGGCCCAGGCGCTCGGTCTGCTTCAGCGCCGTGCGCATCGTCTCCGGGTCGGCGGCCGAGACCCCGTCCACGACGTTCTCCAGGACCGCCCGCAGGGCCGCGATCGGGGTGCGCAGCTCGTGCGAGACGTTCGCGACCAGCTCCTTGCGGTGGCGGTCCACCGCTTCCAGGTCGTCCGCCATCAGGTTGATCGTCGCGGCCAGGTCGCCCAGCTCGTCCCGGCGCCCGACGCCGTGCACCCGGCGCGTGTAGTCCCCGCGGGATATCGCCCGGGCCACCGTCGTCATGTCGTCCAGCGGGGCCGTCAGGCTGTGCGCCACGAACTGGGTGATCAGCATGGAGGCGATCACCGAGAAGACGGTGATGAAGCGCAGCTCGGTGTCGGTGCGCAGGGCCACCAGCAGCAGGCCCGTCGTGATGAAGACCGAGACCACCACGAGGGTGCCCAGCTTCGTCTTGATCGAGAACGGCGAGAAGGGGCGGAGCCCCCCGGACGGGGACCGGGCGGGCTGCCCGGGCAGGCCGCTCATGCCTGCGCCGGGGTCTCCAGGGCGTACCCGACGCCGTGGACCGTACGGATCCGCTCCGCGCCGATCTTCCGCCGCAGCGCCTTGATGTGGCTGTCGACCGTACGGGTGCCGGACGCGTCGGCCCAGTCCCACACCTCGGCCAGCAGCTGTTCCCGGGACAGGACCGCACGCGGGGTGCCGGCCAGGCACACCAGCAGGTCGAACTCGGTCGGCGTCAGGTGCACGTCCTCCGCCTGCACCCGGACCCGGCGCTGCGCGTGGTCGATCTCCAGGTCGCCCAGCCGCAGGGTGGCCCCGCGCGGGGCGTGCGCGGCGAGCGTGGCCCGCTCGACACGGCGCAGCAGGACATGGACCCGGGCGGCGAGCTCGCGCATCGAGAACGGCTTGGTCATGTAGTCGTCGGCGCCGACGCCGAGCCCCACCAGCAGGTCGGTCTCGTCGTCCCGGGCCGTGAGCATCAGTACCGGCACCGGCCGCTGCGCCTGCACCCGGCGGCAGACCTCCAGCCCGTCGAAGCCCGGCAGCATGATGTCGAGCACCAGCAGCTCCGGCAGCCAGCTCTCGGCCGCGGCGACGGCGGCGGGGCCGTCCGCGGCCGTCTGCACCTGGAAGCCCTCGGCGCGAAGTCGGGCCGCGATGGCCTCGGCGATGGTGCGGTCGTCCTCGACGACGAGCACGCGCCGCTGCGCGCCGGGTGTCGCCGCGGCGCCGTTGTGGGTGGTGTGTGTCTGTTCCATGTCCCGGTCCCGCCCCATGAAGATCTGCGTGGTGGGGTGCAGCGTAGAGGAGGCACCGGCCTGCGGCTATGCGGGGTTCGGACAGGGCATTTGTGCGGAACGCCCTGGTAGGGCGGAGGTTGTGCCGGGTGCCGGGACCCCTGCGGGAGCGGCCTCGGGGCGTGGGGCGGCCGTGCGGCGCCCGGCCTCGGAGGCCGGCCTCGGAGGCCGGGCGTCGGGCCCCGCCGGGGGTGGGGGCGGCCGCGGCGGCGGGGTGACGCGTACCCCCGGCCGCGCGGCCCCGGCGGCCGCGGACCGGAGACGGGATTCGGGGGCGGGAACGGGCGGGATTGGGCTGCGGGATACGGGGGCGCGGTCGGGCGGCGTGGTCCGGCAGTGCGGTCCGTGCCTCCCGGGGCCTGCCGCCCCCCGGCGCATCAGCCCTCGGTCAGCGGGGGCAGCGCCTCCAGCACCCGCGTCAGGGCCGGCGGCAGCGACTCCTGCGCGCCCGCCACCTCGTGGCCGCCGTGGACGAGCGTGAAGAAGTACCCGTCGTAGACCTGCGGACCGCCGGTGGAGATCCTCGGCAGCCGGGCGACGTCCGCCTCGCGCAGCGCGGTGCGCAGGCGGTCGAGGGCCGCGCCCGACAGCCGGCCGGACGATTCCGTCCCCGCCCTGGTGTCCGAACGGCTCCACGAGCCGTCCTCCTTGACGACGACCGTCCGGGTCTCCCCGGCGAAGCCGCCGGTGCGGGAGACGCGGACCAGCGCCGCGTCCGCGGCGGGCGGTCGGGTCCCGGCGGGCGGCCCGGTCGTGGCCGGGCCCGGGGCCGGGGAGGAGGACGGCGCGGGGCCGGTCGCGGGGGCCGTCGCGGGGTCCGTCGTACGGGTCGCGTCCGGGCCGGGTGCCGTCGTCCCGCCCGCCGCCGGGCCCGGTGCGGGGGAACCCGTCCCCTTCCCGTCTCCGCCGGACGGCGCGCAGCCGCCCAGGACCACCGCGCCCAGCAGGACCCCCGTCACCGCCGCCGTTCGGAACGCCCGCACACCCACCTCCGCGAGGACTCTGCCGAACCCCGAGTATGGAGTCCCCACCACCGTACGAACAGCACCCGGAGGCCGCCATCCGCCGCATCGCCCCCTGGCGCGTGCTGCCGCCGCTGCTCGCCTCCCTGCTCGGCCTCTGGGGCCTGGGGCGCGGCGGCAGCATGTGGCGCGACGAGTCCGTCACCTGGCAGGTGGCCCACCGCCCCCTCGGCGGGCTCTGGGAGCTGCTGGGCCAGGTCGACGCCGTCCACGGCCTGTACTACCTGCTCATGCACGGGGTCTTCCACCTGTGGGACGGCGGCCTGTGGGCCCTGCGCCTGCCCTCCGTCGCCGCCACCGCGCTCGCCGCCGCAGGCGTGGCCGCCGTCGGCCACCGGCTCGCGGGGGACCGGGCGGCGCTGCTCTCCGGGCTCGGGTACGCCGTACTGCCGCCCGTGCAGATGTACGCGCAGGAGGGGCGCTCGTACGCCCTGGTCGCGGCGGCGGTGGTGTGGGCCACGTACCTCATGCTGCGCGAGCGGTGGGCTGCGTACGCGCTGGTGCTGCTGGTCGGCTGCTGGTTGCACGAGTTCGCGGCGCTGGCCCTGCTCGCCCACGCCTTCACCGGCCGGCGCTCGCGCGGCTGGTGGGTGGCCGCCGGGGCGGTGGCGGCCCTGCTGCTGCCGCTGGCGCTGGTGAGCGCCCGGCAGGCGGGGCAGCAGCTGGGCTGGCTCGGGCGGCCGGGCTGGGAGGACTGGACGGCGTACGGGGCGGCCGCGGCCGCCGCGCTGCTGCTCGCGCGGGGAGCGGAACGGGAGCTCGTACGGGTCGCGCTCCCGCTGGTGCTGCTGCCGCCGGGGCTGCTGCTGACGCTGTCGCTGGCGCACCCCTGGTACGTGGACCGGTACGTGCTGTACGCGCTGGCGGGCCTCGCCCTGCTGGCCGGGGCGCGGCTGGCGGCGCTGCGCCCCGGCACGCTCCGGTGGGTGTGGGTCTGGCCGGTGGCCGTGGCGCTGCTGGCGCCGACCGCGCTGTGGTCGGTGTGGCTGCGCACCCCCGAGAGCCGCAAGGACGACGCCCTCGCGGTGGCCGCCGCGGTGCGGGAGCGGGCCCGGCCGGGTGACGCGGTCGTGTTCCTGCCGTCGCGGCGGCGCGAGTGGCTGCTGTCGTCGCCCCGCGTGTACGGGGGGCTCCGCGACATTGCCCTGGACCGGTCCCCGGCGGCGTCGCGGAGCCTGCAGGGCACGGAGCTGCCGTCGGTGGAGATCCGGGAGGCGCTGATCGCGTCCCCGCGGGTGATCGCCCTGCTGGACCCGGCCGACCAGCCGGTGGACCCGTACCCGCGGGAGGCGGTCAAACGCCAGACCCTGGCGGCCTGGTTCGACCTCTGCTCCACCACGGAGGTCCGCGGCGCCCGCGTAGCGCTCTACGCCCGCCCCCACACCTGCCCGTAGCCCCCGGGGGGCGGGGGGCGCCCCCGGGCCGGGGCTCCGGGCTCCCGCGGTCGGGGCGGCGCCGGGCCGGGGGAGGCCCTGGTCCGGGCCACCGTAGCCCCCGGGGCGGTGGGGCGGGGGCGGTCGGGGCGCGGGAGAGGCCTGGGTTCGCGGGCGCCCGCGGTCGGGGCGGCGCCGGGCCGGGGGAACGGGCCTCCGTAGCGCGCCGGGCACCTGCCGGGGTTGGGCCCGGAGCTTCGGGGCTCGCCGCATCTGCCCGTAACCGCGACCGGGGGAGGCCTGCGTCCGGGCCCAGGGCTCCGACCCCGCCCTCGGTGCGCCGGCGGCCCGCGGGGCCGGCCCCTGCGCCGGCCCGGGTCCCGGGGCTCGCAGGGCACCCTGCCGTGGCCGGCGCCCGGCAGTCGGGGGCGGCTCCTGCCCGGGCCGGGGGGCCCGAGGCCCGGCGGGCACCCGCCCGTGGCCGGCGCCCGCAGTCGGGGCGACTCCTGCCGGGGCCGGGGGGCCCGAGGCCCGGCGGGCACCCGCCCGTGGCCGGCGCCCGCAGCGGGAGCGGCCCATGTCCCGGGCCGGGGCCTCGGTCCCGCACCGGGGCTGTGGCCGCCGCGTTCGGGGCCCCGCCCCGAGTGCGGGGCGGGGTGGTGGTTCCAGTGGGCGGGGGCGGACGAGAATGGGGGCCCTCCGTGTCGTGCAGTCGGCGGGCCGTCCGCCCGGCGGCCCCGGGTGGCGCGGTCGGCCGCAACCTCCGGAGGTGCCCCGTGCCCACGCCCCGAACCCCCGCGTCCCAGGAGCCCGTACCGCCCGTACCGCCCGTACCGCCTGTACCGCCCGTACCGCCCGTACCGGGACGCCCGAACGCCGTACCACCGGAGGCGGCGGTGGGGGCCCGGGACGCCGCCGCCGGGCTGCGGGGCGGGCCCGAGCTGCCCGGGCCGCTGGTCGGCGTGGACTGGCTGGCCGGGCGGCTCCGTTCGTCCGGGCTCGTCGTCCTCGACGCCTCCGTCGGCGCCCACCGCGGCGCCGACCACCGCATCCCCGGCGCCCGCCCCTTCGACCTCGACGGCGCCCTGTCCGACCACGACGCGCCCGCCCCGCACACCATGCCGGGCCCTGCCGCGTTCACCGAGGCGATGCGCGCCCTCGGCGTCGACGCCACCAGCACCGTCGTCGTCTACGACGGCGCCGGCGTCTACTCCGGCCCCCGCGCCTGGTGGATGCTGCGCGCCATGGGCTTCGACCGGGCCGCCGTCCTCGACGGCGGGCTGCCCGCCTGGACCGCCGCCGGGCTGCCCGTCGAGCCCGCCGCCCCCGCCTACGACGGGCCCCGCGGCTCATTCACCGCCCGCCCCCGCCCGGGGCTGCTCGTCGACGCCGCCGACGTCACCGCCGCCCTGGCCGACCCCGCCGCGGCCGTCCTGGACGCCCGGACCCGGGGACGATTCGACGGCACCGAGCCCGAACCCCGCCCGGGCCTGCGCGGCGGCCACATGCCGGGGGCCCTCAACCTCCCCTTCGGGGAACTCCTCGGGCCCGACGGCCTGATGCGCCCGGCCGACGAACTCCGCGACACGTTCCGGGCGCTGACGGGGCAGCGGGAACGGCTCTACTTCAGCTGCGGCTCCGGAGTAACAGCCTGCGTGCTCGCCCTCGGAGCCGAACTCGCCGGTCTCGGCGGCCGGACCGCCGTCTACGACGGTTCCTGGAGCGAATGGGGCCACCCTTCCCCCACCCGCCCGGTAACCACAGCCACCTGACGGCCCGGACCGCCGACACAGGCGAGCGGCAGGACGGCCGCTCCTCTCTCGTTAACGGACGGGCAAGGGAGGCCGGGTGCGGTCGACCGCCGGTTCGCTCGGTCACGCCGGCACCCGCACCGCGGCCTCCACGCCGGCACCCGCACCGCGGCCTGACGCCGAGCCAACGCGCCGCGTGGAGGCGGCCCGGCCGCTCACCCCGAGGGGTCGAGAGCCTCGGACAGATCGAGTTGGAAGGGTGGGCCGGGGGTGGTCGGCTGCCATGCCGCGGTGAGGGCGAGCTGGATGGCGCGGGCGACATCGGAGGGCAGGACCGGCTGGGAGGGCCGCTCGAACCAGTTGTTCGCATGAAACTGCCCGGTGGTCACCACGAGCACGGAGCCGGAGCAGTCGGCGCGTTCGACCGCGAAGGTGCAGGGGGACCAGCACAGGGCCTGGCTGTACGTGGGCTTGCGCCGGATTCGCCAGCGGTAGGGCACGCCGCTGACGACGAGGCGACGCGATCCCCTTCGATGCAGCGCCATGGCCCTCCCTTTCTCCGGTCAGCAGGAGCGTAACCAGCGTGGGCGAGCCCCCGCGCGCCATTCGAACCGGAGCCGGCCGGGGGCGTCGGGCCGGTGTTCGCCGCCGGCGAACGGGGGTGGGGGAACATCGGGCGGCACGTGTGCATTGAGTCGGCATAGCTCAACTTCACTGCCGGAGGGAAGATCATGGCTTCGACGTCCGTATCGCTCACCCTGCCCGTGCTGCCGCTCGACGACGAGGTCGTGCTGCCCGGGATGGTCGTTCCGCTGGACCTGTCCGACGCCGAGGTGCGCGCCGCCGTCGAGGCGGCGCAGGCCGCGGCGGGCAGCGGGAAGCCCCGGGTGCTGCTGGTGCCCCGGCTCGACGGGACGTACGCGGCGACCGGTGTGCTGGGGACCGTCGAGCAGGTCGGGCGGCTCTCCGACGGGGACCCGGGGGCCCTCATCCGCGGCCGCGAGCGGGTCCGTATCGGCGCCGGGACCACCGGCCCCGGAGCGGCGCTCTGGGTCGAGGGCGAGACCGTCGAGGAGACCCTGCCGGAGCCGCTGCCCGGAGCGGTGGCCGAGCTCGTCAAGGAGTACAAGGCGCTCGCCACCAGCTGGCTCAGGAAGCGCGGGGCCTGGCAGGTCGTCGACCGGGTCCAGCAGATAGAAGGGGTGTCGGCGCTCGCCGACAACTCCGGCTACTCCCCCTTCTTGACGGTCGGACAGAAGGTCGAACTGCTGGAGACCGCCGACCCGGTCGCCCGCCTCAAGCTCGCCGTCAAGGCGCTGAGCGACCACCTCGCCGAGCAGGACGTCGCCGAGTCCATCGCGAAGGACGTCCAGGAGGGCGTCGACAAGCAGCAGCGGGAGTTCCTGCTCCGCAGGCAGCTGGAGGCGGTGCGCAAGGAACTGCGCGAGCTGGGCGGCGAGAAGGAGGGCGAGGAGTCCGACGACTACCGGGCCCGCGTCGAGGCCGCCGACCTCCCCGAGAAGGTACGGGAGGCCGCCCTCAAGGAGGTCGACAAGCTGGAGCGGTCCAGCGACCAGAGCCCGGAGGGCTCCTGGATCCGCACCTGGCTGGACACCGTGCTGGAACTGCCCTGGAACGAGCGGACCGAGGACCGGTACGACATCCGCGGCGCGCGGGCCGTCCTCGACGCCGAGCACGCCGGGCTGGACGATGTGAAGGACCGCATCACCGAGTACCTCGCCGTCCGCAAGCGGCGCGGCGAGCGCGGCATGGGCGTCATCGGCGGGCGGCGCGGCGGGGCCGTGCTCGCGCTGGTCGGGCCGCCCGGCGTCGGCAAGACCTCGCTGGGCGAGTCCGTGGCCCACTCCATGGGCCGCACGTTCGTCCGGGTCGCCCTGGGCGGTGTGCGGGACGAGGCCGAGGTGCGCGGCCACCGCCGGACCTACGTCGGCGCGCTGCCGGGCCGGATCGTCCGGGCCATCAAGGAAGCCGGGTCGATGAACCCGGTCGTGCTCCTCGACGAGATCGACAAGGTCGGCTCCGACTTCCGCGGAGACCCGGCCGCCGCCCTCCTCGAAGTCCTGGACCCCGCGCAGAACCACACCTTCCGCGACCACTACCTCGAAGTGGAACTGGACCTCAGCGACGTGGTGTTCCTGGCCACCGCCAACGTCCTGGAGTCCATCCCGGAGGCCCTGGCCGACCGGATGGAGATCGTCCGTCTCGACGGGTACACCGAGGACGAGAAGGTCGTCATCGCCCGCGACCACCTGCTGCCCCGGCAGCTGGACCGGGCCGGACTGGCCGCCGACGAGGTGGTCCTGGAGGAGGAAGCGCTGAGGAAGATCGCCGGGGAGTACACCCGCGAGGCGGGCGTGCGCACCCTGGAGCGGTCGCTCGCCCGGCTGCTGCGCAAGGTGGCCTCCCAGCACGAGCTGGGGGAGCGGGAACTGCCGCTGCGGATCGGCGCCGACGAGCTGCGCGGGCTGATCGGGCGCCCCCGCCACGTACCGGAGTCCGCCCAGGACCCGGCGGAGCGGCGCACGGCCGTCCCCGGGGTGGCCACCGGCCTCGCGGTGACCGGGGCGGGCGGCGACGTGCTGTTCGTGGAGGCCTCGCTGGCCGACCCGGAGACGGGCGCGGCCGGCCTGACCCTCACCGGCCAGCTCGGCGACGTCATGAAGGAGTCGGCGCGGATCGCGCTCAGTTTCCTGCGGTCCCACGGAGCGGAGCTGGAGCTGCCCGTCGCCGACCTCAAGGACCGGGGCGTGCACATCCACTTCCCGGCGGGCGCGGTCCCCAAGGACGGGCCGAGCGCGGGCATCACGATGACGACGGCGCTGGCCTCGCTGCTGTCGGGGCGGCAGGTGCGCACGGACGTGGCGATGACCGGTGAGGTCTCGCTGACGGGACGGGTGCTGCCGATCGGCGGGGTCAAGCAGAAGCTGCTGGCCGCGCACCGGGCCGGACTGACCACGGTGATCATCCCGAAGCGGAACGAGGCCGATCTGGACGATGTCCCGGCGGAGGTCCTGGCCGGCCTGGAGGTCCACCCGGTGACGGACGTCCGCCAGGTCCTGGAACTCGCCCTGACCCCCGCGGAGGCCCGCATCCCGGCCGCCGCCTGACCCCCGCGGAAACCCGGGTCCCGGCCTCGGCCCGACCCCGCGGAGGCCCGGGCCCCGGCCTCGGCCCGACCCCCGCGGAGGCCCAGGTCCCGGCCGCCGCCCGACCCCCTGGGCGGCGGCCGCCCTGCCGCCCGGCGAGGGCACCCGCACCGCCGGACGTATGGCCCCGGTCCCCGCTCCGGCGGGGCCCCGGGGCCCCGCCGCGCCCCCTGCGAAATACTGGGCGTCCACCCGCGGGCTGCCGTCAGGCGCCCTCCGGGTGCCATCCACCATCGAAGGAGCGGGACGTGCACGGGAGTGAAGACCAGGAGTTCCTTGCCCTGGAGCGGGAACTGTCCGTCTTCCTCCGGCGCGCCCGCGCCTCCTCGGGAGAGATGGCCCGCGCCCTCCACCCCGAGCTGGAACCCGCCGCGTACGGGCTGCTCGTACGCCTGGAGGCCGCCGGCCGGCAGCGGGCCACCGAGCTCGCCGCGTACTTCGGGGTCGGGAAGGCCACCATGAGCCGGCAGCTGCGGGCCCTGGAGATCCTCGGCCTGGTCGCCCGCGAGCCGGACCCCGCCGACGGCCGGGCCTTCCTGGTCGGCCTCACCGAGGAGGGCCGCGACCGGTTCCTGCGGGTACGGGGGGCCCGGCGCGAGCAGTACATGCGCAAGCTCGCCGACTGGGACCGGGGCGAAGTGGCGGAACTGGCCCGACTGCTCAACCAGCTGAACGCGGGCGCGGAGTAGCCGACCGCGGACGCCCCCCGGCTGCGAACCCCGCCCCCGGCTGCGAACCCCGCCCCCGGCTGCGAACCTCGCCCCCGCGGCTACAGCTCCGCGTACGCCGCCGACGCGTCGTCGTGCCGCTTGTGCCGGGCCGGCGGCCGGGCCGGGTCGGACTCGATGGCGCGGACCCGGCCGATCAGGCCCTCCGCGCCCTCCTTCCGCAGCACCGCCACGCACGCCCCCCAGTCGCCCTCACCGAACGTGTCCGTCCACCTGCTCGCGCCGTCCGTGAGCACCGCCACCGCCCGCATCCCCTCCCTCGGCGTGCGCCCCGTCACCGCCCGGGCCGCCACCGCGGGGTCCGCCGCCGCCGTGAAGAAGCCGCCCTCCGCGTTGCGCAGCGCGTCCGTCGCCGCCACCGAGCGCAGCACCTCCCGGGGTACCCGCTCCAGCCGGTCGTCGAGGACCGCCGTCACCTCGCCCCCGGCCGCCTGGAGGAGCAGTACGGAGTCCGACAGCACCAGGTGCTCCACGTACGACGCGTCCCAGCGGACGACGACCACCGTCGCCTGCGGCGTACGGATGTGAGAAAGGTCACAGGTGTCACGGTGTGCCTCGGCCGTGCCGCGGACCGCTTCGGCCAGGATTCGGTCCAGCGGCATGTCCCGTCGCGATCCGGACAGTTCGGTCAATCGGCCGCCGAGTCTCGCCGTGAACCACGGCACCCCGTGCACGCAGCCGTCCTCACCGCGCGGCGGGGTGACCCCGTCCAGGGCGACCAGGACACCGCCGCCCGAAGCGGGGATCGCGGCCGACAGCCAGTCCTCGTTGGGGCGTTCCGGGTCGCCGGGGGCCGAGGCGAGGTCGATGCGCATACGGACATCCTGCCCGGCAGGGGGCAAGGGCGCGCGATCAGGTACGTACCGCGGGGGCCGGCGCCCGGCCGCGCCGGACCGCCGTCAGCCGGGAGCGGGACGGGCCCGCGGCGCATGTGGGCGGGCATCCTGCCAAAGCCCCCATCGATCTTTCAACCACCCGTCCACGGACGGCCTTCTGGCACAGGGTGTCCGAGTTGGTCGCCAACTCATCCGTGATGTTCACTCGTTCAGGTGGCGGGGTGGGCGATCTGAGGCTCTCTCCCCATCACACTGCCAAGGTCTGAGGCGGTACGAGGGGGCAGGGAGCGTTTACTTGTTGACCGGCCGTTACCTCGGCCACACGAGTAGACGAGCCAGAGCCCACGTACAGGATTGCGAGTACCGGTGCAGAAGAAGCGGTCTCGGAAGAACGGCACCGCCACCGACGGCCCGGCCCCCGCAGGGCGGCGCGTCCGCGTGCGCAGCAGGCTGGTCGTGGGTGTTGCCGTCGCAGGACTCACCGTCCTCGCGGCCGGTGCCCCCGCCGTCGTATCCGCCACGACGGAACTGAACGACTCCCAGCGCCTGGTCAACCTCGCGGAGCAGACCGGGCAGACCCTCACCCTGGCGCACCTCCTCGGCGACGAGCGCGACGCCGTCGTCGAGTACGCGGCCAAGGGCCGGCCCGGCGCCGCCCGCGGGCCCGTCCAGGAGCGCACCGCGCGCACCGACCGGCAGCTCGCCGAGGTGCGTGCCGAGGCGGACGAGGAGCTCGCCCGCGCCCTGGGCCGGGTCCAGGCCGTCCGTACCGAGGCCGTCGACGGCAAGGGCAGCGCCCTCGCCGCCCACCAGGCCTACGCCGGGGTCATCGCCGAACTCCTCGCCCCGGGCGACCGGCTCGCCGAGCTGACCCCGCCGCGCGCCGGGGCCGCCCTCACCACCACCCGCCCCCTGGCCCCGCTGGGCCAGGCCGTGGAACAGGCCTCGGCCACCCGTGGACTGCTGCTCGCCGCGTTGGCCGTCCCCCGCGGCGAGCAGCTCCCCAACTCGGCCGTGGTCGACGAGCTCACCACCGCGGCCCAGCGCTCGCGCGTACGGGAGCAGGCCGCCCTCGACGACTTCGGACGGGTCGCGCGGCCGGACGTGCGCCAGACCCTGGCCGCCACCGTCACCGGCCCCGAGGTCAAGGCCGCCGAGGACTTCCTCAAGCGGCTCACCGACCGGCCCACCCTCACCCCGGCCGACCGCCGGACCGACGCGGCGGCCCTCGGCTCCGCGCTCACCGCCCGCGTGGACCGCATCCGCTCCGTGGAGTCCACCCTCGCCGGCCAGCGGGCCTCCTCGCTCGCCGCGCTGCGCGACGACGACGTGACACGGCTGGAGGTCCTGGTCGGACTGCTCGGCGTGCTGTTCCTGGTCGCCGTCGGCGTATCGACCGCCGTGGCCCGCTCGCTGACCCGCCCGCTGTCGGTCCTGCGCCGGGGCGCGGAGCGGCTGGCGACCCCGGAGGGCTCCGTGGAACCGGTCCGGTTCACCGGCCGCAACGACGAGTTCGCCGAGGTCGTCCGCCATCTGAACGCGGTACGGGACCAGACCGTCTCCCTGCACACCCGTATCGCCGGGCTCGACGCCGACCGGCGCCGGATCATCGGCCGCAGCGAGGCGCTGACCGCCGGCCGCGAGGTGCTGGAGGAGGAGCTGGCGAAGCTGCGGGCGGGGCTGGAGGAGCACCGGCGCAACATGTCGACGACCTCCGTATCACTGTCCCTGCGGACCCTGGGCCTCGTCGAGCGCCAGCTCGCGGTCATCGAGGAGATGGAGTCCAAGGAGCAGGACCCGGACCGGCTCGCGACCCTCTTCAAACTGGACCACCTGGCGACCGTGATGCGCCGCCACAACGAGAACCTGCTGGTCCTGGCCGGCCAGGAGCACGGCCAGGGGCAGGGCCCGCCCGTCCCGCTGGTCGACGTCATGCGGGCCGCCGTCAGTGAGATCGAGCGCTACGAGCGCGTCGACCTCGCGGCACTGCCCTCGTACACCCAGGTCGCGGGGCACGCGGCCGACGACATCTCGCACGTCCTCGCCGAACTGCTGGAGAACGCGACGACGTTCTCGCCGCCGGACGCCACGGTGAAGGTGTCGGGATGGCTGCTGGACTCCGGCGACGCGGTGCTGTCCGTCGTGGACCGGGGCATCGGGGTCACCGAGGACCGGCTGGAATCGCTGAACTCCCGGCTGTCCTCGCCCGACGCCTACGACGAGGAGCCCGAGGCGGAGCACGGCCTGGGCCTCGGCCTGTACGTGGCCGGGCGACTCGCGGCCCGCCACGGGGTCACAGCCGAGCTGCGCGCGGCCCGGCACGGCGGCACCGAGGCCCTGGTGGTCGTCCCGGCGGCGCTGCTGCCGGACACCCCGCCGACCTCCCCCGTCCACGGCTTCGCCGCACCGGGCGCGACGGCGCTGCGCCTGCCGGGCGTGATCGCGGAGGCGAACGAGAACACGCTGCCGACGCGGGCCCGCGGCGCCGAGGCCGCAGGCGCGGCGGAGCCGGCCGACGCCACGGAGTCGAGGGACGCCACGGAGTCGGGGGACGTCACCGAGCCGGCCGACGCCACGGCGCCCGTCGAAGCCGCCGCGCCGGTGGACGTCACGGAACCGGTGGAGCCGACCGGCACCGGGACCGGGCTCGGGATTGGGCTCGGGATCGAGACCGGGCTCGGGACCGGGACCGGGGAAGCCGACCGGGCCCCGGTTGCGGAGGCCGATCCCGCCGCGGCCGAGTCGTGGGCGCCGCCGCCGGACCAGGTGTCCACGGTGCCCGCGCCCGAGCCGGCCGCCGCCGAGGAGCTCCTGGCCAGGGTGGTGCCGGATGCCGCGGACGCCTTCGAGGCCGGAGCCGGTGCCCAGCTGCCGCCCGCCGAACAGGTGTTCACCGTCCCGGCCCCGACCGGCGAGGAGCGGCCGCCCGCACCCGACCCGGAGGCGCACCCGCACAGCCACGCGCCCGCCGAGGACAACTGGGTGCCCCGCCAGGGCAGCCACCCCGCGCACGAGGCGGACGCCGCCGAGGCCGTCACCGACAAGGGCCTGCCGAAGCGGACCCCGCGCACCGTCAGCACCGGCCGGGCCGAGGAGCCCGTACCGGCCGGGCCGCCGCGCCGGGTCGACGCCGACGAGCTGAGACGCCGCCTCGGCGGCTTCTACCAGGGGGCCCAGGACGGGCGCCGCGTCGTCGCGGCCGAGCTCGCGCGCGACGACGCGCCGCAGCACCCGCAGGACGACGTCCAGGACCGTGTTCAGGCCCGGGGACAGGGGCCGACCGACCAGGGGGACACCGCACAGGAGGCACGCAGATGACCGCGCCCAGTACGTACGGACTGAGCACCCAGGCCCGCAACCTGCAATGGCTGCTGACCGACCTGGTCGAGGAGGTACCCGGCGTCAACTCCGTCGCCGTCGTGTCCTCCGACGGCCTGCTGCTGCTCTCCTCCGATCCCGCTACGGGCGCGGCGGAGACGGGCCGGCCGGCCGGGCCGGCCAAGGGCCCGCGCGGCGCCTCGGCCGATCTGGCCACCATCGTCTCCGGCCTCGGCAGCCTCACCACCGGCGCCGCCGCCCTGATGGAGTGCGGATCGGTCAAGCAGACCATGGTGGCGATGGAGCACGGCTCCGTCTTCGTCATGGCGATCAGCGACGGATCGCTGCTGGGCGTGCACGCCACCCCGGACTGCGACATGAGCGTCGTCGCCTACCACATGGCCCTGTTCGTCGGCCGCGCCGGCCACGTCCTGACCCCCGAAGTCCGCAGTGAGCTGCGCCAGTCGATGGAGAAGACCCCGTGAGGAGTACGGCCTCCGACCGGCTGCCGATACGCGGAGCCGATCGCCGCACCGCCCGCGTCCGCCCGTACTCGCTCACGGGCGGCCGCACCCGCTTCACGCAAGTCCTGCTGGTCGAGACGTTCGTCGCCGCCCTGGACACCGCGCCGAAGCCGGAGCCCCACAAGCCCGACCGCATGCCGGAGATGCGCGCCATCGTCGAGGTGTGCCGCCGCATGCGCACGGTCGCCGAGATCGCGGCGCTGCTGAAACTGCCGCTCGGTGTGGTCCGCGTGCTGGTCAGCGACCTTGCCGACCAGGGTCGGATCCGTGTCTACGGGACGGGGCACGGCGTCGGCCGCCCCGAACGCGCGCTGCTGGAAAGGGTGCTCAGTGGGCTCCGCCGTCTCTGAATCCGCCGTCTCTGAATCCGTCGTCTCCGAAGCTGCCGCGTCCGGGGCCGCCGCGTCGGACGCCGCCGCTTCCCGAGCCGCGTCCGAGGCGGCCGCGTCCGGTCCCGCCGGCGCCGAGCCCGCGCAGCCCTGGCAGTACGACCGCTCCCGCGCCCCCGTCGCCGTCAAGGTGCTGGTCGCGGGTGGCTTCGGCGTGGGCAAGACCACCTTCGTGACCTCCCTGTCCGAGATCACCCCGCTGCGTACCGAGGCGGTGATGACCCAGGCAGCCGTCGGGACCGACGACCTGTCCGGCACGCCGGACAAGCGCACGACCACCGTCGCCATGGACTTCGGGCGCGTCACCCTCGACGACGACCTCGTCCTCTACGTGTACGGGACCCCGGGCCAGGAGCGGTTCTGGTTCATGTGGGACGACCTGGTGCGCGGCGCCATCGGCGGCATCGTGCTGGCCGACACCCGCCGGCTGCGGGACTGCTTCCCCGCCCTCGACTACTTCGAGAGCTGCGGCCTCCCGTACACCGTCGCCGTCAACCACTTCGACGGCTCGCGCGCGTACGAGCCCGAGGACGTGCGCGAGGCGCTGACGGTGCCGCCCCACGTACCTGTCGTGATCATGGACGCGCGCCGGCGCGCCACCGTGGTCGAGTCCCTGCTGACCCTCGTGGGCCACGCCCTCGACGCCACCCCCGAATAGCCCGGCCCCCGGCCCCGTCCCCCGGCCCCGTCCCGGTCCACCGTCGTACCAGCCCCCGAATCGAGAACTGAGATGCGCAAGATACTCGTCGTCGGAGCCGGTCAGTCCGGCCTCCAGCTCGCCCTCGGCCTCCAGTCGAAGGCGTACGAGGTCACCCTCATGTCCAACCGGACGGCGGACGAGATCCGCACCGGGCGGGTCATGTCCACCCAGTGCATGTTCGACACGGCGCTCCAGCACGAGCGCGACCTCGGGATCGACTTCTGGGACCGGCAGGCCCCGAGGATCGAGGGGCTGGGCGTCTCCGTCGCCGCCCCGGACGGCTCCCGTCCGATCGACTGGCTCGGCCGCCTCAAGGGGTACGCGCAGTCCGTCGACCAGCGCGTGAAGATGGCCGGCTGGCTCGACGCCTTCGTGCAGCGCGGCGGGCAGCTGGTCGTCCACGGCGCCTCCGTCGCCGACCTCGACTACTTCTCCCGTACCTACGACCTGGTGCTCGTCGCCGCGGGCAAGGGCGAGCTGGTCTCGATGTTCGGGCGGGACGCGGCGCGCTCCCCGTACGACGCCCCGCAGCGCGCGCTGGCCGTCTCCTACGTGCACGGGCTGGGACCGCGCCCCGAGCACCCGGACACCGAGGCCGTCCGCTGCAACCTCGTACCGGGTGTGGGCGAGCTGTTCGTGATGCCGACGCTCACCACCTCGGGCCGGGCGGACATCCTCTTCTGGGAGGGCGTGCCCGGAGGCCCGGTCGACGCCTTCAACGGAGTGAAGGATCCGGGGGAGCACCTGGCGCTCACCCTGGAGCTGATGGAGCGGTTCACGCCCTGGGAGTACGCCCGGGCCACGAAGGTGGACCTGACGGACGCGGGCGCCACCCTGGCGGGCCGGTACGCGCCGGTGGTCCGCAACCCGGTCGGCCGGCTCCCGGGCGGCGGCCTGGTCCTCGGCGTCGCGGACGTGGTCGTCGCGAACGACCCGATCACGGGGCAGGGTTCGAACTCCGCCGCCAAGTGCGCGGCCTCGTACCTCTCCTCGATCCTGATGCACGGGGACAAGCCGTTCGACGAGGCCTGGATGAAGGCGACGTTCGAGAAGTACTGGTTCACCACGGGCAAGGCCGTGACCCAGTGGACGAACGCGATGCTGGGCGTCCCGCCGGAGCACGTCCTGAACCTGATCGGGGCGGCTGGGCAGCTCCAGCCGGTGGCGGACCGGTTCGCCAACGGCTTCGACAACCCGGGCGACTTCGACGCGTACTTCTACGACCCGCAGGACGCGGCGGACTACCTGGCCCAGGTGGCCGGGGCGGCCGAGGCGGCGCCGGGCACCGGTCCGGACGGGTCCGCCGACGGGTCCGCCGCCGGGTCCGCCTCCGCGCCCTCCGCCGGGTCCGGGGCCTCTTCGGCGGAGTAGCCGCTGTCGTCCCCCGTCGCCGGTGCCTCGGGCAGCGGCGGCGGGGTGAACTCCGCCAGCGGGGACCCGTGCGGGTCCGGTCGGACGGCGCCCAGCAGCGGGTTCGCCGCGATCGGCGACACCTTGACCCTCGCGCCCGGCCGCGGCGCCTGGATCACCTTGCCGTCGCCGACGTACAGGCCGACGTGGGTGGCCTTCGGGAAGTAGACCACCAGGTCGCCCGGCCGCAGCCGGTCCAGCGGCACCTTCGGGAGCTGGGCCCACTGCTCCTGGCTGGTCCGCGGGATGGCCCGGCCGGCGTGCGCCCAGGCCTGCGAGGTGAGCCCGGAGCAGTCGAAGGACCCCGGCCCCTCGGCGCCCCAGACGTACGGTTTGCCGATCTGGGCGGTCGCGTAGGTGAGTGCCGCGCCGCCGGCGGCCGTGGGCGTACCGGTACGGGAGGGCAGCCGGCCGGAGTCCACCAGCCGCCGCTGCGCCTCGGCGGTGTTCGCGGCCTCCCGCGCGCCGAGCTGCGCCAGCTGCTCGGGGGTGAGGGCGGCCAGCGTCCGCTCGACCTCCTTGAGCTGCCGGGCGACCTCCTCCTTCCGGGCCCTGCGCTGCTCGGCCAGGGACTGCTGGGAGTCCAGGGCTCTGCGGGCCCGGGCCGCGAGGGCGTCGGCCGCCTTCTCACCGCGCGCGAGGCGGTGCAGTACGGCTGCCCGGCGGGCGCCCTCGCGGGCGGCGAGGCGGCGCTGGTCCAGTGCGGCCCGGGGGTCACCGGCGAGCAGCATCCGGGTGTACGGGGAGATGCCGCGGGCGCCCTGCTGGTACTGCTCGCGCGCGAGTCGCCCCGCCAGGGCCCGCTCGGAAGCGAGGGCGGTACGGGCCGTGGCGAGCTCGACGCTGAGCCGGCGCTCGTCGGCGGTCCGGGATCCAAGAGCGGCCTCGGTGGCGTTGTAGGCCTCGGTGGCCTCCTCCGCCTTCTGGTAGAGCCCCTGGAGGCGGGTGAGGAGCGCGCCGACGGACTCACCGCGCCCGGCGGGGAGCGGGGGTTCGGCGCGGGCGGCCGGGGCCGGGGCGAGGGTGAGGAGAGCCGCGGCGATGCAGGCGGCGCGAGTGGTGCGGGCGGCGCGGGCGCGGGACAGCGGCCGATGTGACATGGGATCACCTCCGAGGCGGCCGATGCTGCCACGCCCGGTATGACAAATCCCCCAACGGTGTCGGCCGGTCGCGGGCGGTCATCCGTTTGGGGGCCGCGCCGCGCCGGGGCCGGGGCCGGGACGCACGCGGCATGCGGAGCCGGAGCTACGCGTCCCCGCCGGTGCGCCGGTCAAAGCCGGTCACCGGGGCTCAGCGCCGGTCACGGGGGCTCAGCGCCGTTCAGCGCCGGCCGGTGGCGGGGAACCCGGGCGTCACGGGTGGAGCAGGCGGGCCTTCGCCGCGGTGAACTCGTCCGGGGTGAGCAGCCCCTCACGGGCCAGGGCGGCCAGTTGCGCGAGGTCGGCCGCCAGCCCCGGCCCAGTGGCGGGGGACGGCGGCCCCGGCCCCGGCTCCGCACCGGGTACGGCCGTCGGCTGCGGGGGCTCGGGGGCGTCGTCCGCTCCGGGTTCCGCCCCGGCGGACGGGGGTTCGGGTCGGGAGGGCGGCTCGGCGGCCCGGACGGCGCGGGTGAGGAGGCCGGGGGGCGGGGGTCCGGCGGCGCGGGTCAGCAGCCCCCGCAGGAGGGGGCGGCCCGCAGGGCGGTCCGCGGGGGTCACCGTCGCGTGCAGCGGGCGGACGAACATCAGGCGACCCCCGCCCGGGGTTCCGCCGGCACGCGTTCCACCGGGATGCGGACCGAGCCCACGATCCGGCCGCCCGCCGCGCGGACGGCGATCGCCGCGTCCTCGGCCCACACGTGCTCCACGACCAGCAGCAGCGCGCAGCTCCCGCGCTCCAGCAGCGCCGCGGCCTCCTGCACGTCCTCCGGTCCGATCAGCCGGGCGACGTCCCGGCCGGTGAGGAGGCCGTGCAGCTCCACGAACTCGTCGAACTCCGCCGCGAGGACCTCACCCGACGCCGTGTGCGTGGCCACGAGTCCGTCGATCAGCCGGACGACACCGGTCTTCCGCAGGCCCATCACGGCCTCGACCGCCGGTACGCGCAGCTGCTCCTCGGGGAAGGCGAGGACGATGAACTCCACAGGTCCCATGCGTCTGGGCTCCTCACACCTGACCGATTCTGACGACTCTTCGGCACACTATGACATAAGCGGACATAGCATCCGTCTGCTTGCTACGTTTCCCGTATGACCGCTCTGACGGCGAAGGCGGCGGAGCCCGCGCCGCCACCCCCCGGCCCCGCCACCCGCACGGGTCGCGGCGTCGAGCTGACCCTCCTCGCCGGCGCCGTCCTGATCGCCGTGCTGGGGTACCTGTACGTCGGCCTCGCGACCACCGGTCACCTGCCCCCGACCGCCCGGTACGCGGGCGGCCTCGCCGCCTTCGCCCTGGTCGCGCACCTCGCCGTCCGGTTCCGGGCCGCGTACGCCGACCCGCTGCTGCTCCCGATCGCCGTCCTGCTCAACGGCCTCGGCCTCGTCCTCGTCCAACGCCTGGACGCGACCACCCCGGAGCATCCCACCGCCGGGGACCAGCTCCTGTGGTCCGCTCTCGGGGCGGCCCTGTTCGTCCTCGCCGTCGTGCTGCTCCGCGACCACCGGGTGCTCCAGAGGTACGCGTACCTCTCCGTGGCCTCGGCGCTCGCGCTCATGCTGGTGCCGGTCTTCTTCCCGGCCGTCAACGGCGCGCACATCTGGATCCGGTTCGCCGGGCTGTCGTTCCAGCCGGGCGAGTTCGCAAAGATCCTGCTCGCCGTCTTCTTCGCCTCCTACCTCGCCGCCAACCGCACCGCCCTCGCCCTGACCGGCCGCCGGCTCTTCTGGAAGCTGCGCCTCCTGCCCGGCCGGGTCCTCGGCCCGATCCTGACCATCTGGCTGCTCAGCGTCGGACTGCTGATCCTGGAGCGGGACCTCGGCACCTCGCTCCTCTTCTTCGGGCTGTTCGTCATCATGCTGTTCACGGCCACGGGCCGGATCGGGTGGATCGCCATCGGCCTGGTCCTCGCCGCCCTCGGCGCGTACGCCGTGGGGACCTTCGAGCCGCACGTGCACAGCCGGGTGGAGGACTGGCTGAATCCTTTCGCCTCGATCGAGCGCGGTGAGGGCCCCGGCCAGCTCGCCCAGTCCCTCTTCGCCTTCGGCGCGGGCGGCCTGCTCGGCGCCGGGCTCGGCAACGGCCAGTCCTTCCTCATCGGCTTCGCCGCCAAGTCGGACTTCATCCTCGCCACCGCGGGGGAGGAGCTCGGCCTCGTCGGCCTGACCGCGATCCTGCTGCTCTACGGACTCCTCGTGGCCCGGGGCTTCCGGGCCGCACTGGCGCTGCGCGACCCCTTCGGCCGCCTGCTCGCCACCGGCCTCGCCTCGATCGTCGCGCTCCAGGTGTTCGTCATCGCCGGCGGCGTCACCGGGCTGATCCCGCTCACCGGGATGGCCATGCCCTTCCTCGCCCAGGGCGGCTCCTCCGTCGTCACCAACTGGATCATCGTGGCGCTGCTGGTGCGGCTCAGCGACAGCGCCCGCAGACCCCGCCCCGCAGAGGAGGCCGCCGCGTGATCCGCTACATCCGCTGGTGCGCGTACTTCTGCGCCCTGCTGCTCGTCGCGCTGCTGGTCAACATCGCCCGCGTGCAGGTCTGGGAGGCGGCGGCGTACGGGGCCAACCCCGCCAACAAGCGGCCCGCCATCGAGCGGTACGCCGAACCGCGCGGGGACATCCTGGTCGACGACCGCCCGGTGACCGGCTCCCGCGACAGCGGACAACTGCTGCGCTACGAGCGGACGTACCGCGACGGCCCGCTCTACGCCCCCGTCACCGGCTTCTCCTCGCAGACGTACGGGACCAGCTTCGTGGAACGGGCGGAGGACGCCGTGCTGTCCGGCACGGACCCCGGGCTCTCCGCCTTCCCCCTCTGGTACGAGCTGTCGCGGGGCCGGCCGGCCGGCGGGAACGCGGCCACCACCGTCCGCGCGGGCATGCAGCGGGCCGCGTACGCGGGGCTCGCGGGCAAGCGCGGGGCGGTGGCCGCCGTGGAGCCGGCCACCGGGAAGATCCTGGCCCTGGTCAGCAGCCCCTCCTACGATCCCGCCGTGCTCTCCGGTACCGGCGCCGGCGTCCGGCAGGCGTGGACGCGGCTCAACGCGGACCCGGCCAAGCCGATGCTCAACCGGGCACTGCGCGAGACGTACCCGCCGGGCTCCACCTTCAAGATCGTGACGGCGGCGGCCGCGCTCGACTCGGGTGTGGTCACCGACGTCGACGCGCCGACCGAGACCCCCGACCCGTACCCGCTCCCCGGTACCAGGACCCTGCTGCCGAACGCCGGCACGGGCTGCCGGGACGCGTCGATGGCGGAGGCGGTGCAGTGGTCGTGCAACACCGTGATGGCGAAGATCGGCGTACGGGTGGGGCTGCGGGCGATGGTGGAGGCGGCCGAGCGCTTCGGGTTCAACGACGGGCGGCTGCGGGTGCCGTCGTGGGTGTCCCGGTCGAACTTCGACACCGACATGAGCCGGGACCAGCTCGCGCTGTCCTCGATCGGGCAGTTCAACACGAAGGCGACCCCGCTGCAGATGGCGATGGTGGCGGCCGCGGTCGCGGGCGGCGGCGAGCTCAAGGCGCCCTACCTGGTCGACCGGACGACGCAGGACGACGGGGACCCGGTCCGCGGAGGCGGTCGCCAGACCCTCGGCCGGGCCATGAGCCCGGCCACCGCGCTGCGGCTCCAGGAGCTGATGGTGAAGGTGGTGCGGGAGGGGACCGGCCGTAACGCGGCCATCGAGGGCGCGGTGGTCGGCGGCAAGACGGGCACCGCGCAGCACGGGGTCGGCAACGCGGGCACCCCGTACGCCTGGTTCATCTCCTGGGCCAGGGCCGAGGGGGCGCCGCTTGCGGCGGTCGCGGTCGCGGTCGTGGTCGAGGACGCGGCGGCGGACCGGGGGGACATCAGCGGCAACAGCGCCGCCGCCCCGATCGCGCGGGCGGTGATGGAGGCCGCGCTCGCTCCGGCGTCCGGTCCGTGAAACGCCGAGCGGGAGCGGCGGGCGGGGTGGTAGCCGTACGGCATGACCTTCGAACTCGCACAGGTGAACATATCCCGCCTCAAGCACCCCTTGAACTCACCGCAATTGAAAGACTTCATGGACGGACTCGACCATGTGAACGGCGTCGCCGAGGCGGCGGACGGCTTCGTGTGGCGGCTGGTGGGGGAGGGGGACAACGCCACCGACGTGTCGATGTTCGGGGACGACTGGATCATCGTGAACATGTCGGTCTGGCGCGACGCGGACGCGCTGACGGCCTTCATGTACCAGGGGCGCCACCGTGAGCTGATGTCGCGCCGCCGGGAGTTCTTCGAGCACGTCAGGGAGGCGATGACGACCCTGTGGTGGGTCCCGGCGGGGGAGCGGCCGACGGTGGCGGACGCGGAGGAGCGGCTGACCCACCTGCGGGACCGCGGCCCGAGCCCGTACGCGTTCACCCTCCGGGAGTCCTTCCCGCCCGGCGCGTAGCCGCCGGTTTTCCCAGCCCCGCCCGCCCCGCCCCGCCTGCTCGGCCCCGGCGGCCGGGGGCGGGCTCAGTGCTCCGGACGCAGGCCTGAGGCGATCACCGCCTCCACCTCCGCCACCCGCTCGCGCTCCTCGGCCGCGAACCGCTCGGCGTCCAACGCCTCCGCGATCTCCTCGTCCTGGCTCATCAGCAGATCCAGGTTGGAGTCGCCCATGTCGAAGACGCCCATGTCCAGATACGCCCGCTGGAGCCGCTCGCCCCACAGCCCGATGTCCTTCACGCACGGCACGATCCGGCTGAACAGCAGCTTCCGGAAGAGGTGCAGGAACTCCGACTGCTCGCTGAACTGCTCCGCCTCCTTCTTCGGGATGCCGAAGTTCTCCAGCACCTCGACCCCGCGCAGCCGGTCCCGCATCAGATAGCAGCCCTCGATCACGAACTCCTCGCGCTCGCGCAGTTCGGCGTCGCTCAGCTGCTTGTAGTAGTCCCGCAGCGCCATCCGCCCGAAGGCCACGTGCCGGGCCTCGTCCTGCATCACGTACGCCAGGATCTGCTTCGGCAGCGGCTTGTCCGTCGTGTCGCGGATCATGCCGAAGGCGGCCAGCGCCAGGCCCTCGATGAGCACCTGCATCCCCAGGTACGGCATGTCCCAGCGGGAGTCGCGCAGGGTGTCGCCCAGCAGTCCCTGGAGGCTGTCGTTGATCGGGTAGAGCATCCCGACCTTCTCGTGCAGGAAGCGCCCGAAGACCTCGGCGTGCCGGGCCTCGTCCATGGTCTGGGTCGCGGAGTAGAACTTCGCGTCCAGGTCCGGCACCGACTCCACGATGCGCGCCGCGCACACCATCGCGCCCTGCTCGCCGTGCAGGAACTGGCTGAAGTTCCAGGCGGCGTAGTGCCGGCGCAGCTCCCCCTTGTCCTTCTCGGTGAGTTTCGCCCAGTGCCGCGTGCCGTAGAGCGTCAGGACCTCGTCGGGGGTGCCGAGCGGATCGTACGGGTCCACCTCGATGTCCCAGGCGATGCGCTTGGCGCCGTCCCACTGCTTGTCCTTGCCCTTCTGGTAGAGCGCGAGGAGCCGCTCCCGGCCGCCGTCGTACTCCCAGCTGAAGCGGGCCGCACCGGAGGCGGGGACGTCCCAGACGCCGTCGCCCGGGTGCCTGGTGTAGAGCTCGTGCGTCGACACTGACGCCCCCTTGCTACGTACTGCCGTACAGGACTGGACAGTTGGCAGCGTCACACGGTGGTAGACGCGCGGTCAACAAGTCGTGCGCGAGGGATTGACGACCTTGCTGACAAGCAGTCTCATAAGGAGTGACCGCCGGTAACTCGACGACGAGGTGTCCGAAGCCATGACGACCGTGACCGATCGAGCCGAGCTGAGGGACGCCCTCGGCCTGCTCAAGGACCGCGAGCAGATCGCCGAGCGGCTGCTCGAATCCTCAGCCAAGCACTCCTTCGACCCCGACAAGGAACTCGACTGGGACGCCCCCGTCATCGAGGGCAAGTACTACTGGCCGCCCGAGCTGCTCTCCCTCTACGACACCCCCCTGTGGAAGAAGATGGGCGAGGAGCAGCGCATCGACCTCTCCCGCCACGAAGCGGCGGCCCTCGGCTCGCTCGGCATCTGGTTCGAGATCATCCTGATGCAGCTCCTGGTCCGCCACATCTACGACAAGTCGCTGACCAGCAATCACGTCCGCTACGCCCTCACCGAGATCGCCGACGAGTGCCGGCACTCGATGATGTTCGCGCGGATGATCCAGAAGGGCGGCGCCCCCGAGTACCCGGTCTCCCGCCTCAACCACAACCTCGCGCGGATCCTCAAGACCGTCTCCACGACCCCGGGCTCCTTCGCCTGCACCCTCCTCGGCGAGGAGATACTCGACTGGATGCAGCGCCTGACCTTCCCGGACGAGCGCATCCAGCCGCTGGTCCGCGGCGTCACCCGGATCCACGTCATAGAGGAGGCCCGGCACGTCCGGTACGCCCGCGAGGAACTGCGCCGGCAGATGCTCACCGCCCCGCGCTGGGAACAGGAACTCACCCGCATCAGCTGCGGCGAGGCCGCCCGCGTCTTCTCGGTGGCCTTCGTGAACCCCGCCGTCTACGACAACATCGGCCTCGACCGGCGCGAAGCCGTCGCCCAGGTCCGCGCGAGCGGCCACCGCCGGGAGGTCATGCAGGCCGGATCGAAGCGGCTCACCGACTTCCTCGACGACATCGGCATCCTGCGCGGGGTCGGCCGGAAGCTGTGGCAGAGCTCCGGACTCCTCGCCTGAGGCACACGCGGTGCGGCTACCCTGCAGACATGACCGTACGCGCCTACCGCAGGCTGGGCGTCGAGGAGCGGCGAGCCCAACTCCTCGACGCCGCCCTCTCGCTGTTCGCGCACCGGGCGCCGGAGGAGGTCTCGCTCGACGACGTCGCCGAGGCCGCCGGGGTCTCGCGCCCCCTCGTCTACCGCTACTTCCCCGGCGGCAAGCAGCAGCTCTACGAGGCGGCCCTGCGCTCGGCGGCGGACGTCCTGGAGCTGTGCTTCGCCGAACCCCAGCAGGGCCCGCTGACCCAGCGCCTCTCCCGGGCCCTGGACCGGTACCTGGCCTTCGTCGACGAACACGACGCCGGTTTCGCCGCCCTCCTCCAGGGCGGCAGCGTCGTCGAGACCTCCCGCACGACGGCGACCGTCGACGGCATCCGCCGCGCCGCGGCCGACCAGATCCTCGTCCACCTGTCCGTCCCCGCCCCCGGGCCCCGGCTGCGGATGATGGTCCGCACCTGGATCACGGCGGTCGAGGCGGCGTCGCTCATCTGGATCGACGAGGGCAAGCAGCCGGAGGTCGACTCCCTCCGGGACTGGCTGGTGGACCAGTTCATCGCCCTGCTGACCGCCACCGCGGCCACCGACCCCGAGACGGCGACCGCCGCGCGGCAGGCCCTCGCCCTGGAGTCCCCGGACGGACCGGTCGGCGTCCTGGCCCGGCGGGTGATCCCGGTGGTCTCCGAGGCGGCCCACCTGCTGTGACACTGGAGGCGTGAGAAGCGAACCGACCCCCTTCGAAGGCGGCCCGATGGACGGGCGGGTCCTTGCGGTCCTGCTCGGCCCGACCGGACACCCCCCGAAGTGGTACGAGATCCCGGTCCCGACACCGGAGGGCCCCCCGACGGTGCTGCTCTACGAACGGGTCCCGGCGGGGTACAGCAAGCGGCTGGGCCTCCAGAAGGGCTGGAAGTACGCGTTCCGCCCCTCCGCCACCAAGCCGAAGCCGCGCTGGCCCTGGCGCCGCCCCACCCCGCCCTCGTAGGCCTCCGCCCCTCCCGGACCGTGCGGGACCCGCGCCACCTCACTCCGGGACATCTCGCCGTCCGGCGGGGCCGGCCGCCCCGGCGGGAGACGGGCGGTCCGCGCACCCGGTGGGCCCTTGGCCGCCTTCGCCCCACGGGGGCGCGGTTCCCGTCGGCGAGCGGCGGGGCGCCCCGCGCACCGACCGCAGTCCCCGCCCGCCGGGCTGCACGGGCGCGGTTCCCGTCGGCAGGGCGCGGCCGGCAGGCGCCCCGCGCACCCGCTGGGCCCCTGGCCGCCTTCGCCCCACGTGGGCGCGGTTCCCGTCGGCGAGCGGCGGGGCGCCCCCCGCACCGACCGCAGTCCCCGGCCGCCGGACTGCGCGGGCGCGGTTCCCGTCGGCGAGCGGCGGGGCGCCCCGCACCGACCGGAGTCCCGGCCCGCCGGGCAGCGTGGGCGCGGCTCCCGTCGGCAGGGCCCGGCCGGCGGGCAGGCGCCCCGCGCACCGACCGGAGTCCCCGCCCGCCGGGTTGCACGGGCGCGGGAGCCCCGAGCCCCCGGCGCGGTCAGCCCCGCCGAGCACCCGGCACGGGCACCGCACGGGCACCGGCGCGGGACGTATGCCGTCAGCCTCCCGGGAGCGACAGTACCGCCAACGCCCCGCCGCCCTCCGCCCGTTCGAACGCCAGCTCCGCGCCGATCGCCTCCGCCTGTCCCACCGCGATCGTGAGCCCCAGCCCGTGCCCCTTGCCCCCGCTGCGGAACCGCTGCGGCCCGTGCGCCATCAGGTAGTCGGGGAAGCCGTCGCCGTGGTCCCGTACGGTCACCACCGGCCCGTCCACCGTCAGTACCACCGGCGCCCGCCCGTGCTTGTGCGCGTTGGCCACCAGATTCCCCAGCACCCGCTCCAGCCGCCGCCGGTCCGTCTCCACGTGCGCGTCCCGCACGACGACCACGTCCGTGTCCGTCCCGGACGCCCGCACCACGCGCCGCGCCAACCGCCCCAACTGGTGCAGGTCCGTCTCCACCGCCTCGCTGCCCGAATCGAGCCGCGAGATCTCCAGCAGGTCCTCCGTCAGCTGCCGCATCGTCCGCACGCGCTCGCGCACCAGCTCCGTCGGCCGCCCCTCCGGCAGCAGCTCGGACGCGGCCTGCAATCCGGTCAGCGGGGTCCGCAGCTCGTGCGCCACATCCGCCGTGAACCGCCGCTCGCTCTCCAGCTTCGCCTGCAGGCTTCCCGCCATCGTGTCCAGCGCCGCCGCGACCGTCGCCACCTCGTCCTGGTGCCGGGCGGGGTCCTTGGTGCGGGGGTCGTCCACCCGCGCGTCGAGGTCGCCCTGCGTGATCCGCCGGGCCACCGTCGCCGTCTGGTGCAGCCGCCGCGTCACCCGCGTCACCGCGAAGGCGCCGACCAGCAGCGTGCCGCCGATCGCCAGGACCGAGGAGCCGATGATCGCGTTGTCCAGCCCGCTGATCGTCCGCGTGCTCTGGCCGTAGTCGACGATCGCGGCGAGCGCGCGCCCGTCCGCCGGCGCGGCGGCCCACATCGCCGGCTGGCCCTCGTAGTCGCCCACCGCCGTACCGCGCTGCCCGCCGACCGCGAGCGCCCGCAACCCGGGCGGCAGCCCCGGCGGATCCAACCCCGAGTACGGCGGCATGGCCTCGCCGGCCTCGTACGCGCGTGAGGCGTCGTGCAGCTTGGCCAGGGCCTTCTCGCGCGCGGTGGCCACCGTCTGCCGGGTCACCTCCACATGGACGAGCACGCCCAGTACGGCCGCCAGCGAGCAGCTCATCACGACGATGAAGCACGCCGACTTCCAGGTCAGCGTCGCGGTCCACGCGGGCGAGCGCAGCCTCACGGCGCGCCCGCGCCCGCGGCGGAGCCTGCGGCGGTGCCGGAGGCGGCACCGGTGGCGGATGCCGAGCCCGGCGCCCCGCCCGTGCCGGACGTCGGCCCCGCCCCGCCCGGAACCGCGTCGGCCCCGCCCGGCTTCGGCCGTCCGCCCGCCGGACTCCGCGGCTGCCCGGAGACCCGTACGATCTGCTCCCGCGTCGGCAGCATGGTGCGCTGCTTCTCGTCCCAGGACCACGCGGTGATCAGCTCGTAGCCGTTGTTCCCGCTGGGCACGCGCAGCATCACGTCCCGCCCGGCCAGGTCCACCGCGATGACCGTCTCCGTGGTGGCCATGATCCGATTGAGACGTCCGTCCGGGTCGGCCGTGTACACGCGTACGGACATCATCTTCTCCGGGAGCTCGATCCCGACGATCAGCTCGTCCTTGCCGTTCCCGGTGAGGTCCCGGTAGTACGGCGCCAGCACCGGGCAGCTTCCGGCCTTCGCGCCCTCCCGCCCGCAGGCGTCGATCGCGGCGGCGGTCTCGGCCGGCATCCCGTCCGCGCCCACGTCCGCGCCCGCGTGCGTGCGCACCTCCGCCCGGACGAGGGCCACCGGGTCGACGCCGTGCACGTCCTGGTCCCGTACCGGCGGCAGCCCCTGCACGTACTCGGGCGGCGCGCCCCCGGGATCGGGCGGCGGTACGGCGGCCCCCGCGCGGTCGGGCCACAGGTGTACGGGGCCGCTCACGGTCGGCGTGGAGCCGGCCGACACCAGCCCGCCGGTGTTGCCGCAGCCCGCCAGGACGCCCAGGACGGGCAGGGCCAGCAGCGCGACGGCGGCCCGGACGCGCGCGCCCGCCGCGACCCGAGTCGGCGGAACCGGAGCGGTCGTGCGCGGGATGGAGGTCGGCGAGGTGTTCACGAACTCCCGCATCCTCCGCATCCTCCACATCCTCCACTTCGTGCCGCGACAACTGATCGCGTCAACCTTATGCGGAGGTACATCCTTTTTGCCCATGGGTTCGCCGTGAGGCCGGTGCCGCCGCCCGGACGGTGCCGGACGCGTCAGCCTTCCGTGCGCCCGCGGCGGAGCATCGCGAAGCCGAGCCCGGCCGCGCCGACGGCGGCGAGGCCGCCGCCCGCGGCGAGCAGCAGGACGCCCTCGCCCGGGCCGTCGGCCAGTGTGTTCAGGCGCGGGACGTCGGCGGGTCGGGTCCCCACGACGGCCCCGCCGCCACCCGGCGGGTTCGGGACGGCGGCGGGGACGGCCCCGCCCGACCGCGTGCCCGTCTTGTACGCGCCCTCCACGACGCCGGGGCCGCCGCCCCGGGCCGGAATCCCGCCGACCCAGGACGTCAGCTGCCCGTCCGCGGAGAGGACGGCGTGCAACGCGCCGGCGGAGCCCGCGCCGGCGGCTCCGTCGCCACTGGTCAGGGTGGCGAGCTTCCGGCCGTCCGCGGCCAGGATGTCGGCCTGGTGGACGTTCCCCGCGATCCGGTAGACCCGCGCGGTGGAGACGCCGTCCGCCAGGGCCACGGTCTTGACCAGGGTCCGCGGCGGGGCCGCGGAGTGCGCGGCCGAGACCGCCGGCACACCCTCGGCCAGAGCCGCGGCGGCGGGCAGCGCCAGCAGACTCCCGGCGCAGGCGGCCACGGCTGCGGCGCGAACGAGAGTGCGGCGGCTGACGGTGCTCACAGGGATCCTTCGGTGGTGGTCAGGCTCTGGCTTCTGGCTTCTCCGGGGGGTGTGACCAACGTAGAGGCCGGCCGTTGCACTGGGACCCCGTTCGTGTAACAGCGACGTCGCAGGGTTCCCGCGGAGTCGTTACACGACCAGGGGATTGCCGCACGGCGTCCCGGCTGCTCCCATGGACGGCGGGGGTGAGGGCGATGCGGGGACTCACAGTGCTGCCGAGCGGCCGTCCCGGCCGCGGAAGGCTGTACGTCAACCTGCCCGACGGCACGGCCGTGGCCTGGTACGACCGGCGGACCAACCGGATCAGCGTCCTGGCGGACGACCACCGGGAGGCGGTCGTCAAGGTCCTGCGGCCCTACCTGAGCGGACCGGTCTCCATCGGCCCGCCACCGGTCCCCACAGCGGCCGACCTGCGCCGCCTGGCCCTCCCGCCCGATGCCGACCTGGCCCCGAACCGGCCGGGCGAGACCCTGCTGGGCGAGCTGGTGCACGGCGCGGCCGGGACGAGGACCCGCCACCGCCTCCGCCAGGAACTGGCCGCCCGGCAGCGGATGGGGGACGCCCTCGACGCCCTGGAGCCGGACGGCTGGCGGACGCTGCACTGCGTACCGCTCCCCGGCCTCGGCCGTGTCGACCACCTGCTCCTCGGCCCCGCCGGGGTCTTCTGCGTCCGTACCGTGCCGGGCCGCCGCCAGCGCGTGGCGGCCGGCGACCTGCTCGTCACGGTCGGCCGTACGGAGCCCCGTGCCGACCCCGGTTGGGTCCGCCGCGCGGCGGCCCGCGCCGCGCGCGCCCTGTCCGTCGAGGTCACACCCGTGCTGGGGGTGGTCGACGCCGCGCGCGTCGAGACCGCCCCGACCCTGCGCGACGTCCGCGTCCTGCGCCCACCCACAGCCGCCGCCGACCTGGCCGCTGCCCCCGCCACCCTCAAACCCTCCGACGTGGAAGCCCTCTTCACCCTCGCCCGCAACACCCAAACCTGGCTCTGACCCCCACCCGGCCCCCTACCCGTCGCCTCCCGTGCCCGCCCGCCCCCGCGGCAGCCACGGCCGGCGCCCCGGGGCCCCGCCCCCGGCTGCGCGCCGGCTCCGCCTCAGCTGCGGCTGCGGCTGCGGCTGCGGCTGCGCCCCGGTCCCGCCCCAGCCCCGGCTGCGGCCCGGTCCTCATGGCGGCCCCTGGTTCAGGTCCCGGCTCGCTCCTCGGCTGCGTTGCGCGCGGTGCGGTGTGGATTGCGGCCCCGCTCCCGGTCCCGCCCCCGGTCCTGGCTGGGGGCCCGGTCTCGGCTACGGCCCGGACCCGTGGCGGCGGCCCGGTCCGGGTCCCGACTCCGTCCCGGATCCGGCTCGGGCCCGACCGAGGAGGTTCCAAAGCGGCGGCCCGGTCCCGGCCGGGTTCGGTGGCGGCCGCGGTCCGGCCCCGCCCGCGGCCCGGACCCGCCTGCGGCCCGGACCCGCCCGGGGCCCGGTGCCGGGCGGGGGAGTCGCGTAGGGCTCGCCGCGAGGCGTCAGGCCGAGGAGCGCTTCCGGGCCGGCGCCGCCGCCTTCTTCGCGGCGGTAGCGGAGGACTTCTTCGCCGACGCCGCGGTCGACTTCGCGGCTCCCGAGGCCCCCGGCTTGGCCGACTTCGTACTACTCCTCGCCGTCTTCGCCGTCGTCTTCGCCGCGGTCTTCGTGGTCTTCCGGGACGTCGCGGCGGACTTGCCCGTCGCCGTGCTCTTCTTCGTCGAGGCCGCCCCCGACGCGGCCTTCCCGGCCGACGAGGCCGTCGACTTCTTGCCGCCCACCGCCTTCGGCGCATTCGCGCTCCCGCGCCCGGCCGCCGCCTTGCGCCGGATCGGCGTGACCTCGGCCGCCCCGCCCGAGCCCGTCCCCGTACCGCCGCCGACCGCGTCGGCATCGGCGTCAGCGTCGGCCCCCGCATCCTCACCCCGGGACTCCTTGGCCGCCCGCACACTCCGCTCCAGCGCCGCCATCAGGTCGATCACCTGCCCGCCCGCCGGCTCCACGACCGCCTCGCTCGGCTCGAACGCCCCGCCCGCCTTCGCCGCGATCATCGACTCCACCGCCTCGCGGTAGTCGTCGTGCAGCGAGGACATCTCCACCTCGCCCAAGGTCGCCATCAGCGCGTCCGCCAGGTCGAGTTCGGCGTCCCGCACCGTCACGTCCGCGTCGGGCGCCACCCCCTCCGGCACCCGGATCTCGTCCGGCCACAGCAGCCCGTGCATCGCGATCACGTCGTCGACGACCCGCAGCATGCCGAGCCGCTCCCGCCCGCGCAGCGCGAACTTGGCGATCGCGACCTTGCGGCTCCGCTTGAGCGCCTCCCGCAGCAGCGTGTACGGCTTCGCCGCCGTCGCCCCGTTCGCGGCGAGGTAGTACGCCGCGTCCATCTGCAGCGGATCGATCTCGTCCGCCGGGACGAACGACATGATCTCGATCGTCCTGGCCGTGGAGATCGGCAGCTGCGCCAGATCCTCGTCAGTGATCGGGATGATCGAGCCGTCGGCCTCCTCGTACCCCTTGCCGATCTCCGCCGCCGACACCTCCTCCCCGTCCGTCTCGCACACCTTGCGGTAGCGGATCCGCCCGCCGTCGGCGAGGTGGATCTGGCGGAAGGAGATCGAATGGCTCTCGGTGGCGTTCACGAGCTTGATCGGAATGCTGACCAGGCCGAAGGAGATCGCCCCGTTCCAAATGGATCGCACGGTTCCTCCTGATTCGTGGCAATCTCATCGTATGACGCCGATCACATTGGTGGAGGGCCGTCGCATCGCGCTCAGCAATCTCGACAAGGTCCTGTACCCCGAGACCGGCTTCACCAAGGGCGAGGTGCTCCACTACTACGCCACCGTCGCGGGCCCTCTCCTCGCCCACATCCACAACCGGCCGGTGTCCTTCCTGCGTTATCCCGACGGCCCGGACGGCCAGCTCTTCTTCACCAAGAATCCGCCCCCCGGCACACCCGCATGGGTGACGACCACCCCCGTGCCCCGCTCCGAGGACCCGTCCGCCGAGCAGCTCGTGGTCGCCGACCTGGCCACCCTCATGTGGTCCGCCAACCTCGTCGTCGAGTTCCACACCCCCCAGTGGACCGCCGGCAGCCCCGCCGTCGCCGACCGGCTCGTCCTCGACCTCGACCCCGGCCCGCCCGCCACCGTCGTCGAATGCCGCGCCGCCGCCCTCTGGCTGCGCGACCGGCTCGCCGCCGACGGCCTGGAGGCCTTCGCCAAGACCTCCGGCTCCAAGGGCCTGCACCTGGCGGTGGCCCTGGAGCCGACCCCGTCCGAGCGGGTGTCGGCGTACGCCAAACAGCTCGCGCAGGAGGCCGAGCGCGACCTCCCCGACCTCGTCGTGCACCGCATGGCCAAGGTCCTGCGGCCCGGCAAGGTCTTCGTCGACCACAGCCAGAACGCCGCCGCCAAGACCACCGCCGCCCCCTACACGCTGCGCGCACGAGCCCGGCCCACGGTGTCCGCGCCCGTCTCCTGGGCCGAGGTCGAGGCCTGCCGGAACCCCGCCGACCTGGTGTTCCTCGCCGACGACATCCCGCCCCGGCTCGCCCTCGACGGCGACCTCCTCGCGCCCCTCACCGACCCCGGCCGCGCCCACCCGCTCCCCGGGCGCAGACCGTGATCCGCGTCGCGCTGGCCACCTCCGTACGCTCGCTCCCGCGCGGGCCCGGGCTCGCGTACGAGCCGAAGTTCGACGGCCACCGGATGGTCGTACTGCGCTCGGCCGCCGACGTCACGCTCCAGGCCCGCTCCGGCCGGATCGTGACCGCCGCCTTCCCGGACCTGGCGGCGGCCGCCCTGCAGCTCCCCGCCGGGACGGTCCTCGACGGGGAGGTGGTCATCTGGCACGCCGGCCGGACCGAGTTCGCCCTCGTGCAGCGCCGGGCGGCGGCGGCCACGGCGGCGCGCGCGGCCGTACTCGCCCAGACCCTGCCGGCCTCGTACGCCGCCTTCGACGTCCTGGAACTGGCAGGCCTCGACCTGCGCGCCCGCCCGTACGAGCGCCGCCGCGCACTCCTCGTGGACCTGCTGATGCCGCTGGGGCCGCCCCTGCAGCCCGTCCCGATGACGACGGATCCGGATCTCGCCGCCACCTGGTACGAGACCCTCCCGGCCAGCGGGATCGAGGGACTGGTCGTCAAGCGACTGGACCAGGCCTACCCGGCCGGGCGCCGCGGCTGGCAGAAGCTGCGCCACACGAACGTGCGGGACGCGGCGGTGGTCGGCTACACCGGGACTCCGCGCCGGCCGCTGGCGCTCGTACTGGTGCTGCCGGTCGGGGACGGGACCCCGCTGGTGTCGAGCCCCCTGTCGGCGGCGCTGCGGGCGGAGGTGGCCGAGGCCGCGGCGGCCCGGAGCGCGGGGGCCGGGGGCTCAGGGGCCGGGGGCTCGGGGGCGGGGGGCTCGGAGGCCGGGGGCTCGGAGACGCCGGGCGGGGCCACCGTCACGGCCATCGGCCTCGGCGAGGTGCCGTTCACGCCGCTGGACCCGCCGCTCACGGCGGAGGTGCGGCACACGTCGGCCCGGCACCCGCCGCCGGAGGTGCTCAGGCTGCGGACAGACCTCTGACCCGCGCTCTCGCGTGAGGCGCGGGTCAGAGGTCTGCCCGGGTGGCGGGGGTCAGCTGTGGGCGCCGCGTCCCGAGTCCGGGGGAGCCCCCGGCTGCGCGTGCGGGGGCGGGCCCTCGGGGTGCCGGTAGCCGGACTCCCGTTCGGCGCGGGACTCCTCCGGATGGCTGGAGGTGGTGGAGCCGAAGTTTCCGTAGCCCTGCATCTCGTGCGGCCTCAGGCCGCTGTCGGGGAACTCCACGTGCTCGCGTTCCTCACGCACCTCGTGGACAGCCCCGCCGGCCGGGAGGTGCGGCTGGCTCTCGGGGGTCGGTGGCGCGGGTTCCTGCGCCCGGATCTTCTTGCCCAGCCAGAATCCGCCGAGCAGAAAGCCCGCCACGATGATTCCGACGACCAGGAACCACGCGATGTCGGTGAGGGTCGAGTCCACACTCAGGATCGGGTCCATGCCCCCATTTTCCCGCACTTTGGCCCGATATGCTCCCCTGCGGCCCGGATACCTTGCGGCATTCGGGGTACGAGGCAGGGCGCACACCCCCACCGAGAGGAGCCCGGTCATGCCCCGCGGATCTTCCCCGAAGCGCGAACGCCAGTACGAGCACATCAAGGAGGGCCTGGAGGAGCGCGGCGAGCCCGCCGAGAAGGCGAAGGAGATCGCGGCCCGGACGGTCAACAAGGAGCGCGCCCGGGCGGGCGAGTCCAAGACCGTGAGCAAGGAGTCGCTGGAGGACATGTCCTCCTCCCGGCGCGGCGGCCTCCACTCCCACACGGGCCCGCAGGGCCCCACGTACGACCAGCTCTACGCGGAGGCCAAGCGCCGCAACGTCCACGGCCGCTCGGACATGGACAAGGCGCAGCTCAAGCGGGCCCTGGGCGACTGACGGGGCGGGGGCCCCGGCCCTCGGCTCCGTTGCGAACCATGGGCGCAGCCGCCGCCGGGGGATACCAGGGGCGGCGGAGCACCATGCGCCGCGCTGATCGCGTCCGCGGCGCAACCTCGTCGTCTGTAACCCTGACCGGGGGCCCGTCGGGGCGCGAGGGTCGGCGATTGGCGGTCACCCGCGCTCCTGCTCCCGGGCGGGCGTGAGCCGGGTCGGCCCCGCCGACGGGCGCTCCGCGCGGAGCGGCCCACACGGCAACCTGCTCTGTCATGCGGAACTCCCCCCCCCCGGCGCTCGCACGCAAGCGATCACCGGAGGGCCCGCCTTCCATCAGCAGAGGTCACAGCCGCAGGGTCGTCGGCCGGGGGTAGACGTCGAGGGCCAGCCCGAACGGCCGCGGCCCCTGAACGGGCCCCTACCCCCTCAGCGGGCCGTCGGAGTCACGCAGTCCCCGGGTCTCTCGACCACCGAGCACGCCGAGGATCTCGGCGCAGATGGCGAGGGCCGTCTCCGCCGGGGTGCGGGCCCCCAGATCCAGCCCGATCGGCCCGTGCACCCGGGCCAACCGCGGCTCGGACACCCTGGCGGCCAGCAGCCCCTCCCGGCGCCGCGCGGTGGTCCGACGCGAGCCGAGGGCCCCCACGTACGGCACCTCCAGGGCCAGCGCCCTGCTGATCGTCGGCACATCGAAGTCCGGGTCGTGGCTGAGCAGCACCAGGCAGGCGGCGTCGCGGTGATCCGTCAGCACCTTCTCGGCGTCGGCGGCCGTTTCCACGAGCTCCGCTCCCCAGCCCAGCAGTTCGGCCTGGCGGGCGATGACGCCGGCCAGTTCACCGCCCCCGCCGATGACCACGTACGGCGCCGACGGGTACGCCTCGACGAGCACCAGCCCGGCCTCCCCGTACAGCGCGTCCCGCCCGGGCCGCCGGGTCCCCAGCAGCTCGCCCGCCCGCCGCCCCGCGTCGTCGCGCGGCGCGTCGACGGCCCGCACCACATGGCTCACGGCCTGATCGGCGGCCTCGTTCAGACGGGTCACCAACGCCACCCCGACCCCCTGTTCGAGCAAGTCCCACCACTCGGCGGGCACCGCGCCCAGCGGCTGGATCAGCACCTCCGCCTGCCCGCCGCAGGTCAACCGCGCCTCGACGGCCTCGCCCGCCCCCACCGCGACCTCGCACACCCGGGCCGTCTCCCCGGCCCCCATACTCCCGGCCTCGGCGACGAGTTCGGCGTCGAAGACCCCCCGGTACAGGTTCCCGACACACTCCCCCCGTGCGTCGACGAGCAGAGCCCCGGCCGGATCCCGCGGCCCGAACCCCTGCTCGGTCACGGGCCGGGCCAGGAACCCGGCCCGCCCCTCGGCCACCCAACGCCGTGCCGTCTCCACCAGCTCACGCATGCGTGCCGCCCATCCCTATGCGCGCCCATACCCGCAAAGCACCAGGTCAACAGCACCCTGCGGCCTCACCAACCACCCTACGCACGCCCCCCGCCCCACCCCACCCCCCAAAACCCACAGACCACCCCCACTCCCCTCGTACAGACCACCGGACCCCCACCCCCGAACCGCCGGAAACGGCGAGGACGCCCAGGTCGGCAACGTCCAGGTCGGCCCCGCAGACACCGGGCGGCAGAACAGCCGTCGCGCCCAATCCAACCGAGGAGCGTGCTTACCGCAGAACTGCTCGACCGCACGAAATGGGGGGTTTTCCCTCCACGGTTCCGCGACGCAGTGGCCATCGCTGTCGAGCTCTACCGACGCGCGGGTAGGTGGGCGGCGAAAGCCGTAGGTTAGGGACGGGCTACCGGGCTGGCGGGCCTGGCCTCACATGTGGGCATCGTTGTGAACGACCCAGCCAGCACCGGCCCGCGGCACCGGCCTCGTCCGCGGCGCCCCCCCGCACAGACGTCCCGCCCGCCAACTGCGCCGCCGCCCCCGCCTACGCACCGAGCGTCCCTTTGTCGCCTGCGAAGGCCGCAGGGGCTGTCACACGCTGCGCGGCCTGGCAATACGGCTGCGCATACGCGAAGACCCCGTCCTCAGCGTTTCTGCTGGTGGCGGGGTCTTGTGACACTTACACAGTAAGTGCCCCCGGCAGGATTCGAACCTGCGCACACGGCTCCGGAGGGCATGATCAGGAGCTGTCCGATTGTGCTGTCTACCTGCATAAACGCCAGCCATCCCCGTGCCTGCTGGCCTTCGCACACGCCCCTCACACGAACTGCCCCCTCAGCCCGCGGTAGCCGTGCATCCCGCGAGCCATCCCACTTGGGTGAGAATCAGCCTTTTGGCTCATTTGTGTCTCTATCTGAGATGGCGGGTTCTCGTCACACTCTGATTGGAGTGAGCGAGACATCCATTGGCTGGTGCTGAGTGCGCTGGGGGAAGCCGTTGGCATACGTTCCGATACTCAAGGGCAAGGCGGGGGAGTTTTCGGCCCTCGCACACGTCACGCCGACGGTTCGCTCGTGTATTCGCCCCGTCATGGAGCTGGTCCCCAACCCAGACGTGTGGGATGTACTGGAGACCTTCTGCGACCGGGCCATGAATGCAGTGCCGAACGGCGCTGTCCTGACTGTGGACAGCGGTGCCCTGCCAACGGCACGAGTCCTTGAGGGCGAGGCTGGTGGCCCTATGGCCCGCCTCAGTGAGTCTCTCGGCCTCCGTGGCGTGGCGATGTGCCCGGTCGTCCGGTACACGGATTCGCGAGACGTCCTGGCTGAGGCTTCACAGGCGATCGCCTTACATCGGAGTGGCGTTTGCCTACGTGTGTCCGTTGCCGCGGACACACCGGAGTTCCTTCCTGATCACGGACAGATCCGGTGGCTGCTTCGGGTGCTTCACTTGGATCCGGAAGAGGTCGACCTCCTCATTGACGCAGGGCCGGTGGATTCCAGCGTCGTAAGAGATGGCTTGGCCGACCGTGCGTTGGCCGCGCTCACGGCACTCTCTCCATGGCGCTGGCGGCGTGAGTGTGTTGCTGCCGGAGCGTTCCCTGCCAACCTGACGGGGTTTCCGAGGGGGCGGGCGACGCCAGTAGCCAGACGTGACGCGCAGCTCTGGCGGCGTGTCTTGAGTGGATGCCGTGGGAGGTCGCCAGACTTCGGAGATTTCGGTGTGACGCATCCCCGGATGCCGGAGAAGTCCCGTGGAACGCCGCACCCCAACATGCGCTACACGACACCGGACGACTGGCAGGTCTTCGTCTACCCGCGAATCCGCTCCGGCAATGATGACTTCTTCACACTGAGCGCTGACCTGGTCGCGTCCTCGTACTGGCCTGCGACAGGGGCGCGAACTTCATGGGGCGACGCACGTCTAAACGAGTGCGCCATGCGGCAGAGGTCTAAAGCCGGTGGTGGTACGGAGTGGCGGGCGTGGGCAACCTCGCATCACCTAGCAGTGGTTACGTCCAGTCTCAACACGCTGGGGCACCCATGAGGTCTGTGAAGACAGCGGTCCCCCTGGTGGGGGACCGCTTCGTCCCGAAGTAACTGGAGTGGGGGCCTGCTCCTGGGTCGACGACCCTCGTGCTCTATAGCCCACGAGTTGGGTATGTCAGTCAGAATCGCTCTGAGCCGACGAGGTACTCGATTCGGTGTGGTCTTGCTGATTGTTACTCCGGGCTATCTCCAGCTCGATGCAGTGATTCCGATGGACCTCAAAGGCGCGCCAGTTGTCGGCGTTTTGCGCGTCGATGGCAACCTGCGCCCTCCGGAGCTTTCGCAGCCTCCAGGGGAGCGAGAAGCGCGTGCGCCAGGGATGCCAGGTAAACGCCTGCAACTGGGCCTCAACAGCCATTGCGAGGTCTCCGCGATCCCGAGCCAATTGATACCAAGACGGTGGAAAAGCGTTGGAATCGTCCAGTATTTGCGCGAAACTATTGATCTGATATAGATCGCGCCGGAATTGCTGATGAAGCGCGACGAGCGATCGCGGTGCCCCCGCGGTCAAGGCCATGATTTCCAGGTCCGCGATGTGATTGTGAAAGTCTTGAAGCTCAGCACGCATGTTCCTGAGCATCGTGCCAGCCCGAAATACCTGGTGCAGAGCCTTCCGCAGGTCGGCCCTGGCCGTCCGACGGTCCCTCCCTTGGCTGAATGCGGTGGTGGCGATTGAGCCAACGATCCCGCCAGCTGTGGTGTAGATCAGTGCGATGAGTGTCGACACGAATCCCCGTTTCGATCCAGTCTGGGCCACCTTGATGGGTGGTCAGTCATGTTGCTCACGTGTTGGTGTTCGCGCAAGATGCCCCCCGCGCGGTCATTCCGGGAGCGGGATCGGGTGAAGAACTGGAGCGTGCAGGGCACAGCCCCAACCGGACAGTCGGACAGCTGGGACACGATTCACGCAAGTAGGTGGGTGTTCACTGCGCGTGCTCGGCTTGCCAGGTCGTCGAGTTCGATGACCTCGATGCCCTCGGCGCGGAGAGACTCCACCCCGATGCAGTCGGCCACCAGGAGGCTCGGCTCTCGCCAGGCGATCACCACACGGCGGATGGGCGAGCGGAGGATCAGCTGGGTGCAGGTGAGGGGGCGGGACCTGCGCTCCGAGCAGGGTTCCAGCGTGCTGTAGAGCGTGGCGCCCGCCAGGCGGGGGTCGTCCGCGGGGAGCTTGGCCAGGGCTGATTCTTCGGCGTGGACGTGGGCGTCCGTCTCGCGGGAGTAGCCGTGGGCCAGTTCCTCACCGTCTGCGCCCACGATGATGGCGCCGACAGAGAAGGCTCCTTCTGCCGGCGGGCACTTACGGGAGAGCTCGATGGCCCTCTCCATCCAGGTCACATCGTCGGCGTGCGTCACGCGGAGCCCTCCTGCTTGGGCAGGTAGCGGAGTAGGACCACGTCGCCGATGGTGCTGGCCTCGGCGAGGTGCATTCGGCGGGTGGAGCCGCCGGGGTACGCGGCGGGGTTCAGGAAGCGGGGGGCGCCCGGGTCGCCGACGACCAGGGGGGCGATGGCGAGATGGATCTCGTCCGCCAGGCCCTGGGAGAGGAAAGCCGTGTGGATCTGTCCGCCGCCCTCCACCATCAGCCGCTCTATGCCGCGGGCTCCGAGGTCGTCCAGCAGGGCACCGAAGTCGATGGCCGGGCCCGTGGAGACCACGCCCGCCAGGCCGGCAAGCCGCTCGCGGAGCTTCTCCTCGCCGGCGTCCGTCGTGTAGGCGAGCTTCTCTCCGCCGTGGTGCCAGAACTTCAGGTCGGCGTCCAAGTCTCCGCTCCCGGAGATGGTGACCTTGAGTGGGTAGGCGGGCTTTCCTGCGGCCACCCGTGCCGCGCGCCGCTCCTCGCTGTTCACCAGCAGCCGAGGGTTGTCGGATCGCATCGTGCCGGCGCCGATCAGGATGGCGTCGGATTCGGCACGCACCTGGTCGACACGGTCGAAGTCCTCGCTGTTGCTCAGCAGGAGGCGTGAGGTGCTGGTGTCGTCGATGTAGCCGTCCACGGATGTGGCCACGCTCAGCAGGACGTACGGGCGGGGCATTCGGAGTCTCCTTCTGTTGCTGGTCAGTGTGGAGGGAGCCTGTTCAGGTCTGGCGCAGTACTGCCTCGGTCAGAGCATCCTTGAAGTCGCTCACGCCAGGGACCGTACGCCACTGATCAAGTTCTCCATCGAGCTGGGCCAGCTCGCGCGTGATGCGGTCGGACCCGGTGTCCTTCGCAACGGCAAGGGCCTGAAGTCCGATGGAGGCTGCCTGCTCGGCCTCGCCCGCGCGGGCCAGGGAAACAGCCTCCCGCCCCAGGTAGACCCCGCGGTCGCGGTGGTAGCCGGCGGGCAGTCGACTGATGGCATTCCGGAAACCTGCAGCCGCTCCGCGGTGGTCCCCGAGAGCAGCGAGGCTGTGTGCCCGCTGCACGTCGATGTACGCGCCATCGAGCCAGACCCCCCAGGACGAGCTGGGATCCGGGTCCATGCTGGCGTGCAGCTCCCGCGCGTGCTCGTACGCCCGCTGGGCCATGAGCTGGTCATTCCGCAGCGCGTGACCGTGGGCCCCGTACGTAGCCGCCACTGCGGCCAGGCGGCTCCTCGGCGCGGCTCGGTCCTCCGCGGCTTCGGCGACGTCCACCGCCTCGATCGGGTCGTTCATGTCGCCGGCGAGCTGGCTGCGGCGCGCCAGGATGTACGTGGTCAGTTCGTCGTCGCCCGCCATGTGGGAGGCCTCCAGAGCCTCACGCATCCAGTGTTGGGCGGCACGGAAGTCCCCGAGGTCCTGATAGAGCCAGCCGCACAGCTCGGAGTACTGGGTCTGTAGCTGGAGCAGCTGTCGGCGATCGGTTCCGCGGCGATCCGCGCGCAGTTCCTTGATGGCGGCGATCTGCTGCTGGACCGTCGGTATCACCCGATGGGGACCGAACAGGTTGTCGTTGTCGATCAGCACGCGTCGGGTTGCTTGGAGAAGCTCGATCGGGTCGGCCCCGGAGGCGATGAGATCGGATCGCGGGGCAGGAATCGCTGCCGATGAGAGGTCGGAGGTTGCAGCGATGGCGGCACCAGCGCCAAGTGCACCGATCAGAGCCCTTCGGGATAGGGACACGAAGATGATCCTTCCGTCATCGGAACGTACGGGGACGGACATCCCCTCCTCCGACGGTGCATGAATCTCTGGTTCCTCAGCCAGGGCCACAAGGTCGTTGGCCACATGGGGCCCTCGATTAGCCACATCCCCCTGGGGGAGGGCGTCAAGACTGACCCCTTCGAGGATCGATGCGTGGAGCCGGACGAGCGAGCCGCTCGCGCCGAGGGCATCGTCGTATGCCCGGACCAGATCGGCGGATGCGGCCTGGCCGCCGCGCTCAACGCGGGCCATGTAGCTGGTGTTGAACAGGATCGATCGGCTGAGCTTGCCCAGCGATAAGCCCCGCTGTGTGCGCCAGGCGCGCATCTCGGCGCCGAGGTAGTGCTGAGGGCTTGCATGCGGTGTCAGGTCATTCGGTCGCTGCCCCACTCATCCCCCCTCATGCGGCCTATGTGGCCACCCTCCGGCGGCCACATGGCAGATCTGTCGGTCAGTCAACTACCCGGTCTACAAAGGATGCAGAGGGCGGGGCGACAGCCTAGCGACGCAGGTCGGAGCCCTCCATTCGATCCGAACGAAGGGGGCAGGATTGTGACAACGGCAGGCGGTCGTGAACCCATCACCCATCGCAGCGCTGACGGCCGGGGCGGTGCGGGCCGGGGGCTACTTCCCCTCCAGCTCCACAACCCGCTCCCGCAGCTCGGTGACCTCACCCTGGAGCCGAGCGACCTGCTCGCGAAGTTCCGCGATTGCCGTCTCGGGGCTAGCGAGCTTGGCGGCCTCGGAGGCCTCGGCGGTCAGGAACGCGCCCTTGCCTTGATGGCTTACGGCGAGACCGTCCGCCTTGAGCTGGCGGATGGCGTCGCGAGCCACGGTCACCGTGACGCCGTACGTCGCCTGGAGGTCTGCCAGGGACGGCAGCTTGCGGGACTCCGCGAATTCGCCGGCCGCAATCCTCCGCCGCAGCTGCTCCGCCACCTGCTGGTAGGCGGGCTTGCCGGTCCACTCGACCATCTGCACCTCATGTCTGTTCGCTGTCACTGCCTCAGTGTGCCCAAGCGGCACAGAGAGAGCTAGCACTCGCCCTGCTCTTGCGCAGAGAAGGGCTTGCGCAACTCTGCCTCACAGTGCACTCTGAGGCAGAGTTGAGCTTCGCCGGGAGCCCAGCGCGATCGGCCGCAACTGCCATGTCGGCAGGCGCGATCGAGCCCGGATTTGCCATGCCCGGAGGGCCCTCGAAAGGGGCCTGAAGGAAGCACTCGTTCCTTGAGAACTCAACAGCGTGCCAAGTGAGACGAGACGGGGCGTGATCCCCGTCCCCATGGCGACGGGATGTCGTCGGCGGCCACTTCTTCCGCGTGCTGGCTCTGGAGAACACCCCTCGGGGTGCCACCCGGCACGCGCCGCCCTGCTGGCGTCAGAGCAGTGACGATGACGCACCCGATCCTCAGGCTCGGGGCCGGCGTGCCGTGGCAACGGTGCGCCGGCGAAGCCTCGCCCCCTCCGACCTGGAGGCCGCTGTGTTGCTTCGACATACGAGGGCGCTGGCCGTACTGGACCGGTACGGCCAGCCGTGTCCCTTGCGTCACCGCTGAATCGCCGCGCGAGGCGTCCCAGGCTTCACGTCCGGTACCGCCCGCGAGGCCCTCACACCCTCCCGCAGTTCCCAACGCTG
Source organism: Streptomyces sp. NPDC058662 (assembly GCF_042716255.1). NCBI lineage: Bacteria > Bacillati > Actinomycetota > Actinomycetes > Kitasatosporales > Streptomycetaceae > Streptomyces > Streptomyces sp. NPDC058662. The sequence continues at coordinate 66,863 of NZ_JBHXRU010000006.1, forward strand.
CGGCCGGTTGCCTCCCCCGCCCGTCCGGCGCCTTCGCGCTGAACGGGCGGGGCCGAAGGGAGCCGCGAAGTAAGGGCTTCACCCCCGGGGCTGGTCGCCTCTCGCCAAAGACCGCGACCGCCTCGGCATCCCTTCGACTTCAGGAGAGCGCGATGCGTACGTTCATCGGCGGCCAGGAGGCCGTCAGCGTCAACGAGTTCATCGAACTGGCCCTCGGCACCCCGCTGGAGCTCTGGGTCGGGGTGGAAGGGGAGAACGAGGAGGAGCGCGCGGCCCGCCTGGACGCGGCCCGCGACATCCTCTCCGAGTACCCCGACCTGCCCGACGACGTGAGCCGGGTCGCCGCCCAGGTGATCGAGGCCAACGCGCCGGAGCTGTTCAACATCGCCCCGCTGGTGCGGCGGCCCGCCGGCCGTCGCCCGGCGTACAAGGGCGGCAAGGGGGCTGCGGCATGAGCCACACACTGACAGCCCTGTCCGCTGCCCTGCCGCTCGCGGCCGGATGGTCCCTGCACAGCCTGCGCCTGCGGCGCCGGATCGAGGCCGCCCGACGCGACCCGCTGACCGGGCTGCTGACCCGGGACGGTTTCACCGAGCTGGCCCGGCGCCGGCTGGCACACAAGCCGAGGGCGGTCTGCCTGATCGACCTCAACAAGTTCAAGCAGGTCAACGACACCTACGGCCACGCCGCCGGGGACGCGGTCATCCGCGCTGCTGGCGAGCGACTGAGCGAATGGGCCGTCGACCACTCGGCCGTCGTGGGCCGCTTGGGCGGCGATGAGTTCGCTGCTGTGGCTCCTGCCTACAGCCAGGATCAGCTCGCCGAGACCCTCAATTGCCTGGCCTCTGAGCTGGAACGCCCGGTAGAAGCCGGGGGGCACTTGCTGACGGTCAGCGCTTCGATCGGTGCGGTCTGCTTCAACCCGTGTGCCGGCCAGCCGGACTTCTCCGAGCTGCTGCGCGCGGCGGACGAGCAGATGTACCGGGCGAAGCGCCAAGGAGCCCCTTGGTTGACCGCTCAGAGCCTCACTTCGGAACGGGCGACGGTCAACGGCCGCCGCGCCGGCCGCCGGGGAGCGGCGAGCGGGACGGGGGCGGCGGCATGAACCGCGGCGCAAAGACCCTCCTGGTCGCAGCTCTGGTCGGCGTCGTCGGGATGGCCTTCCGGGTGTCGTGGAACGCGCTGCGGGATGTCGCGCGCTCCATCGGCGCGGATGCCACCGCGGCCACGCTGTACCCGTTCGTCGTGGACGGCCTCATGGCGCTGGCCCTGGTCGCCACACTGGTCCTCACCGACGACGCCCGCCGCTTCGCCCTGCGGGTGCTCGCCGGATACACGCTCGCCTCGCTGGTCCTGAACTACGTGCACGGGTTGGTTCCGGCGCTGCACTCGGAGTCGGTGGACTGGAGCAGGCTGGCTGACTGGGATCCGGCGAACTGGGCCCTCGTGCTGCTGGCCACATCCCTGCCAGTCGGGTCCATCTACTTCGGCTCGGACCTGGTGGCCAAGGTGCTCCACCACCGCCCGGAGCCGCCGGACGTTGACCCGTACGAGGAGTGTGCGGGCCACCCCGCACGGCACCCGCACACCCTGGACTCGGTCGAGCTCGACCGCCCGCACACTCAAGCTCCGCTCGCCCCCACTCTGCCCGTTCCGGGGGAGCACACGCAGCTCACCGCCCGTGCGGCAGCGGTGCGGGACGGAAGCCCTCACACCCCGCACGCCGTTCCCGCGCGGCCCGCGTCCACGGACGAGGAGGAGGCACGCCAGGCCGCGTACGAGGAGGCGGAGCTGGAGCGGATGCGGCAGGACGCGCGCCGCACGTACGCCGAGTCCGTACAGGCCGCACGCCCACTCTCCGCGCGTGCACTGGGGGAGGCGTACGGCATGAGCGAGTCCTGGGGCCGCAAGCAGATCCTCGCCGCCCGCGACGAAGCCGACCGCCCCCACCTGACCGCCGTTCCCTCCGGGACCGGCTGATGGGAACCCTGCCCGTCTATCCGTGGCGCCTCGCCCCGGACGGACTGGCCACCCGTCGACAGCTCCGCGCCGCGGGCCTCCGCCCCGGCGGCCAGGACGTGGTCGCCCAACTGGAGCGGCCCCGCTACCGGCGTGGCCCGCTGATCGCCTTCCTGTACCGCATCGAGCTGGCCCTCCCGGTCCGGCCGATGACCCAGGCCAAAGCCGCCGCGCTCGCCAAGGCGAATACCGCCCGCCGGACCTGCCCTACCTGCCGCCACGACGCCGGATACGTCATCCCGGCCTCGCTCGGCATGTGCGTGCCCTGCGCCTACCCCGAAGAACAGCGCGCTGCCTGACCTGCACGGATCACGTCGTACGGGGCCCGGACGGTCGGCCGTCCAAAGCGCCGTCCGGGCCCCATCTCTCAACTCCACAGAGGAGCAGACCCATCGTGTCTGAGATCCACGTCATCGAGCAGCCGGACGAAGAGCCGGACAGCAAGCAGAACTCTTTGGGGTCGGCATCGGTCCTGCCGTTCCCCGCCAAGAAGGACAAGACCGAGCCGCTCGCTCCGGGCGAGGCCAGGCCGGGGGAGTGGGAGGCCGAACTCCCCGACGACGCCCCCGACGACGCTGGGACCGTCGCCGAGGGAGACCCGGTGGACCCGCCCAAGCACGCGTTCCCGCCCTCGATCGCCGAGGTCATCGAAGCCAAGGACAAGGCCCGCAGGCCGGTCCTCCCGGACTGGCTGACCAGCGCCAAGCAGCGCGCCGCCGTCGCCAGGTGGGCGGCAGGCCACTACGGCCAGACCACCGCGTACCACCTGGTGCGGACCCCGGTCTACTCGGCGAAGCTGCTGGCCTACGCCCCGCGCGGCTGCTTCCGCTGGATCGGCGCGACCGGCCGCTGGGTCTCCGACGCCGAGGGACTCCCGGTCCGCCTGGCCGCCGTCCGTACGGAGGACGCGGGCGAGTACCTCAAGCTCTCCCGGCAGCGGGACGCACGGGTGAAGCTGCGCGGCATCATCGCCACCCTGGCCAGCGTGATCGGCCTCGGCGCGGCCCTCGCCATGTGGGTCCTGGCCCCGGCCTGGCTGCTGACGCTGGCCCTGATCGCCCTCACCGGAGCACTCGGGTGGGCGGGTACGCCGGCGGACAGGCCGCTGATCGACGCGGCCCAGGTGAAGTTCCGCCACCGCAAGCTCACCTCGGACATCGTCACCCGCGCCTTCCTCGCCGCCGGCCTCACCAAGCCGGACCAGGGCATCGCCTTCCCGCAGCCCATCCGGCAGGACGGCGACGGCTGGCGCGTCGTGGTCGACCTGCCGTACGGCAAGACGTTCTCCGACGCGGTCAAGAAGCGCGACGCGCTCGCCTCGGGCATCGACGTGGCCGAGACGCAGGTGTTCCTGGACCGCGATACGACCAGCTCACGCCGGGTTTCCATGTGGGTGGCCAACCGCGACCCGCTCGCCGTCCCGACCGGCCGCACCCCGCTGCTCGGCGCGGACCGCGTGGACTTCTGGAAGCCGTTCCCGTGGGGCCGTGACGAACGCGGCATCGAGGTCGAGATCAGCATGCTCTGGCTCTCGCTCCTCGTCGGCGCCGTTCCGCGGCAGGGCAAGACGTTCTCCGCCCGCACCATCGCGCTCGCCGCGGCCCTGGACCCGTACGTCCGCCTGTACGTGTTCGACGGCAAGGCTTCCCCGGACTGGCGGAAATTCTCGATGGTCGCCCACCGGGTCGGCTTCGGCACCGTCCCGCAGAGCGGGGTGGACCCGGTCATGCACCTGGTCAACTCGCTCCAGGAGCTCAAGGCCGACGTGGAGGACCGCTACCACCGGCTCTCCGAACTCCCGCTGCACGTCTGCCCGGAGGGCAAGCTCACCCCGGCCATCTCGCGCGACAAGAAGTACGACATGCCGCTCGTGCTGTTCGTTGTGGACGAGGTGCAGGAGTACCTGATGCACCCCGTCCACGGGAAGACCATCCTTGACCTGCTGGTCTTCCTCGCCCGCGTCGCCCCCGCGGTGGGCGTCTCGGTCATGACCGCGACGCAGAAGCCCGACGACACCGCCTGCCCGTCCGTGCTCCGCGACCAGCACCAGGCCCGGTTTGCCCTGCGCGTCGGCGCCTACCAGGTGTCGGAGACCATCCTCGGCGCCGGATCGTACGGCGAAGGCCTGGACGCCTCCCGGCTCCTGAAGTCCCACAAGGGAGTCGGCCTGCTCAAGGGCATGTCCGACGACGCCGGGATCGTCCGCACCTACCTCGCCGACGGCCGCGACGCGGAGACCATCCTCACCCGCGCTCAGGCCCTCCGCCAGGCGGAGGGCACGCTCTCCGGCGACGCCGCCGGAGAGGCGCCGGCCGACGCCGCGCTCGCCACGATCCTGGACGACATCGCCGCCGTCATCGGCAAGGGCGAGACCAAGATCTGGTCCGAAACCATCGTGGACCGGCTCGCCGACCACCGCCCCGAGGTCTACGGGCCATGGGCCGAGATGGACCCCAAGCCCAAGGCCGAACAGCTCACCGCAGCGCTCAAGCCGTACGGCATCGGCACCGACCAGATCGGCCGCCGCATCGACGGCAAGACCGTCAACAAGCGCGGCATCGAACGCGCCCACATCGCCAAGGCGATTACAGAGCGCAACAAGAAGCGGGACGCGGGCTAGCCCCCAGGGGTCGCTATTGCTAGCAGCAGACGTCGCTAGCGCTAGCGACCCCGCTAGCGGCCCGCATCCCACCTGATCAGGCCGCTAGCAGATAGCGGCCCACCTGCGGAAACCGCCGAGTCCCGCCCTGGAGGCCTCTTGTGACCCTCTTCCTGCTCGCTAGCGTCCTCACCCTGCTGTTCACGCTCGGTTACGCGGGCCTGTGCGCTGCCTCGCCGTTCGGCCGCTGCCGCAAGTGCAACGGGCTGGGCTTCGCCCTCACCCACGACCGCAAGGGCAAGCCCAAGCGCGGCAAGCACTGCCGACGCTGCGACGGCCACGGCATCCGCATCCGCGTCGGCCGCCACCTCTACAACCTGTGGGCCCGTACCTACCGCAACGGCACCCGCTGAACCCCCCCACCGACTGGAGTCGCCATGACGTTCACCATCTCCGCCGTCCTGCTCTTCGGCGCCGGATCGTTCTTCGTCCTCAAGTCCAAGTCCGCCGGAGTCGGAGCCGCGATGGTCCTGTTCCCCTTCGGCTTCTTCACCGCCGGGACCGGCGCCTACGAGCCCATCACCAACCTCGTGAAGTCCGCCGCTGCCGCCGTGACCGACATCGCGGAGTAAGGAGACACCGCCGTGAACCACCACGACCCCGCCCGCTGGGAGACCACCGAGACCCACCACCCGGTCCCCATCGCGCCCGCCCCGCTGGCCGTCTACCACCCGCACGCCGTCCCGGACATCCAGACCATCCAGCTCCCCGACGGCCGCATCATCACCGGCTACGCCATCGCCCCCACCAAGACCCCCGAGCCCGTCCCGGAACGGCCGGCCATCAACCCGCTCGCCGTCAACATCGCCCTCGGCGGCATCGGGTTCGCCGCAGCCTGCGGCGGGCTGATGCTCCTGACCACCTTCATCGCCGCCGCCGCCGCGCTCATCCAGCAGCTCGTCATCCTGGCCGCCGTCATCTTCGGCGGCTTCATCGCCACCCAGATCCTCGGCACCAACAACGGCCGCGGCAAGGGCGAGACGGTCGTCAACATCCGCCGGGCCGTCTTCAAGCGCAACAACTTCCGAGGATGAAGGAGCCAGCCATGTTCGAGATCCGCGTCATCTGCAGCCCGACCGAGGCATCCGAGATCACCAAGGCCCTGTCCGAGACGTTTACGACCGGCCCGGTCCGCCGACACCCCACCCGCGACGGCGAGCGCGTCCGCCTGTACGTCAGCGCCGAACAGCAGCCGAGCCACTGGCCCACACCCGAGGCCGCCTACGCCGCCGCACCGAGCGTCATCAGCGAGATCGGATGGACCGCCCGAGGAGTCCGAGACTGCCTGCATGGCGTCCACGTCCGTGAGTTCTGGCTCCGCAAGGCCGCGCTCCTGGACCGGATCGCCCTCACCGATGACGACCCCGTGAGCGGAGATGCCGCCACCCTCGCTGTCGAAGCGGCCCGGCGCCTCATGGACATCGACCAGACCGCCGGCCTCGGCCCCAGCGGCTACGCCGACGGCCCGTACACCCCGAACCACCCGGACAGCATCTGCGAGCCCCGCGGCTACGTCCGCCAGGAGTACGCCCTCTGGAGCCGGCACCACTAGCTGTGCCCGGGGCGGTCGCCTCTCGCCAAAGACCGCGACCGCCCCGGTCCTCCGTCCCTTCGACAGAAACAGGAGATCCTCAGCATGACATCAACCCCTGCCCCGGCGCTGCTGTGCGCCGCCCTGGCCGCCGCCGAGCGCGGCTGGCCCGTCTTCCCGCTCCGCCCCGGAGACAAGCGGCCCGCCGGACACCCCGAGCGCAACTGCCCCGGCACCGGCCGCTGCACGGACGGCCACCGGACCCCCGAACAGCGCGCCACCCTCGACTCCGGGCAGATCACTGCCTGCTGGCAGGCGGCTCCGTACAACGTGGGCATCGCCACCGGCCCCGCTGGCCTCCTGGTGGTGGACCTCGACATCCCCAAGGACGACGACGGCGCCCCACCCGCAGAATGGGCGGGGGCGACCGATGGCCTGGACGTGTTCGCGATGCTCTGCGAGCGCGCGGGTGAGCGGCTGCCGACCGAGACGTTCACCGTGCGCACCCGCCGTGGCGGACAGCACCTGTACTTCACCGCCCCCGCCGAAAAGCAGCTACGTGGGAGCGCAGGGCGCCTGGGCTGGAAGCTCGACACGCGAGCCTGGGGCGGGTACGTGGTCGCGGCCGGCAGCACCGTCGGCACCGGGGCGTACGAGATCATTCACGACGCGCCCCCGGCCCCCCTCCCCACGTGGCTCGGTGACCTGCTCACCCCACCGCCCGCACCCGCCCCGGTCCCTGTGGCGGTTCTCCGCTCCCGGATCGGGAAGGCGGACCGGTACGCGACGGCCGCCCTGAAAGGCGAGGTCGGCAAGGTCGCGGCTGCTGCCTCCGGCACGCAGAACACGACGCTCTACAACGCGGCCTACGCCCTGGGCCGCCTCATCGCCGCCGGGGCCCTCACTGAACACGAGGTCACCGCCGCGCTCACCGAAGCGGCCCTGCTGAAGGGACTCGCACCGTCCCGCATCGCGGCTAGCATCCGCGACGGCATCCACCGCAGCGCCCGCAACACCACGGGAGACGCGGCATGACCGCACAGCCCGCAGAGGGCGACCTGTGGGCGGGACTGGACGCGAGCAGTGAACCCGGGCCCGCGGAGGCAGAGTGGGAGGAACCGATCCCGCTCAGCGGGCGCCGCGAGCTTCCCGTCTTTCCCGCGCACGTCTTCCCGGCCTGGCTCGGCCAGTTCGTGAAGGCCGTGGCCGAGGAGACACAGACGCCCATCGACCTGGCCGGGTCCATCGCCCTGTCGGTGCTCGCGGCAGCGGTCGGCGGGCGGTCGGTCGTCCACGTGCGCGGGAGCTGGCGTGAGCCCACCAACCTGTACGTGGTGTGCGCGCTGCCCCCGGCCAACCGCAAGTCCGCGGTCTTCGCGCTGCTGACCGATCCGCTGTACGAGGCGGAGAAGAAGCTCCAGACGACGATGGCCCCGGCCATCGTGGAAGCGGCGATGACCGCCCGGCTGGCCAAGGAGGCGGCAGACAACGCCGCCGCCAAGGCCGTGAAGGCCGACGGCGGGAAACGCGAAGAGCTGATCGCCGAGGCGATCGGGCTGGCGCAGACTGCCGAATCGGTGGCCGTGCCGGTGGAACCGCTGCTGCTGGCCGACGACTCCACCTCCGAGACGGTCACCTCGCTCATCGCGGAGCAGGGCGGCAGGCTCGCCGTGATGTCGGCCGAGGGCGGGATCTTCGACATCATCGCCGGGCGCTACTCCGGGGCACCCAACATGGAGGTCTTCCTCAAGGGCCACGCCGGGGACCGGCTCCGGGTCAACCGGCAGACCCGCCGCGAGTACATCGACCACCCGGCCCTGACCATCGGGCTGGCCGTCCAGCCGGACGTGCTCAGGGACATCGCCAAGGTCAAGGGCTTCGACGGGCGCGGCCTGCTCGCCCGCTTCCTGTACTCCATGCCTCGCTCCCTGGTCGGCGAGCGCGCGGTCATCACCGACCCGATCCCCGAGGACATCGCCGCCGTCTACGAGAGCAACGTCCTGGCACTCACGCTCTGGCTGGCCGAGTGGACCGACCCGGCTGTCATCCAGCTCAGCCCCGAAGCGGACAAGGCACTGATCAGCTACCAGCAGCGGGTGGAGCCGCAGCTCGCGGCCCGAGGCGGCGCGCTGGGCCACATCGCGAACTGGGCGGGGAAGCTCGCGGGTGCCGTGGCCCGCATGGCCGCCCTGCTGCACCTGGCCGAGCACCTGGAGGGTGGGCACACCAAGCCGGTCGCCGAGGCCACCATGCACGCGGCGATCACCTTGGGGGAGTACTTCACTGCCCACGCCCTCGGAGTCTTTGACGTCATGGGGGCCGACCCCACCGTGGGCCGCGCTCGCGCAGTGCTGGAGGCGGTACGGGCAGGCGGCTGGGAGGACGTCAGTCGTCGGGACCTGTTCACCAAGCTGTCCCGCTCGGAGTTCGCCAACATCGCCGACCTCGAACCCGCGACCGCGCTGCTGGAAGAGCACGGCTACCTCCGGGCCTACCAGCCCGAGCGCACTGGAGCCCGTGGCCGGCCACCGGCGCCGCGCTACCGCGTGCACCCCGCCCTTCGGGCGAGCGAGGTGTGATGCCGCTCGCCGCCCTCACCCCGCCCGCACAAACCGCACAAACGCAGAAGTCACTGATTGCTGCCTCTGACCTGCGGAAATGGCACACCGCCGCGCCTGGCAGGGGTTCACCGCACAAACCGCAGGTAATTCCGCAAAAATCCTGTGCCCCTGATAAGCCCAGCCGGTCCGCTGAATATTGTGGAGTTTCGCGGATTTCTGCGAAGGCGCCCACCGCGCAAACCCGCACCGCGGACATGCAGGTCACGCCGGGCGGGCGGCTTTCTGCGGTTTGTGCGGCACTCATCGTCGTCTTTCATCCACCGCAGCGCCCTGGAGGAGCCGTGGCTGTACCGCGTGACGAGATGTTGACCATTCCCCAGGTCATTGAAGAGATCGGCGTGCCGCGAGCCACGTTCTACCGCTGGCGGCAGCTCAGGAAGGGCCCCAAGGCCATCAAGCTCCCGAACGGGGCGGTGCGGATCCGGCGCTCTGAACTGGAGCGCTGGATTGGAACGCTGGAGGAAGCTGCGTGAGCAACAGCAAGACCAAGCAGGTACCGGGCCCGCGCAATGGCGCGGGCCCGGTACTGCCGGCCGAACTCACCCTGACCACAGATGTGCGGATTTGGAAGATCACCAAGATTTCCAGCAAGTCCGCCCCGTACCAACTGCGCTGGGTCGTAGCCGGGAAAGTTCGTCACGCCACCTTCGCCACGGTCGCGCTCGCCGAGAGCCGCCGCTCGGAGCTGTGGAAGGCCATGACCAAGGGCCAGCTGTTCGACGTGGACTCCGGTCTCCCTGAATCCGAACTCCGCGCGGCTGCCGCCAAGGAGAACGTCAGGCCGGACCCCAGTTGGTGGGACTTCAGCCGCGAGTACATGGCGGTCCGGTGGAAGACGGCCGCGGCGAAGACCCGGGAGGGACTGGCCGACAGCCTCGCCACCGTGGCCATCGCCATGATGGGCGACGGCGCCAAAGCTCCGACCCCGGAGGAGGTGCGGCTCGCCGTGCGCTGGGGAGTCGTACCCGCCCACGCGGGCGAGGAGCCCCCGCCAGAACTCGTTGCTTCCTGTCTGTGGCTCTCGAACCACTCCCGGCCTCTCTCGGACCTTGCGGATCCACGGGTGCTCCGGGACGTCCAGTACAGGCTCTCTTTCAAGCTGGATGACACTCCAGCGGCCGGGGAGACCTACAAGCGGCGCCGACGCGGCTTCAACACGGCCATGGAATACGCGATCGAGTTGGGCTACCTGGACGCGAACCCGCTCGCCGGGGTGAAACGGGCGGGGCCCAAGGGCGGAGACCAGGTGGACCCCCGGGTCCTGGTCAATGCCGTGCAGGGGCGGGAGCTCCTCACCGCCGTCTCCTATGTCGGCTCCGTCCACCGGAACCGCGGCCGGAGGCTGGTCGCGTTCTTCGGCTGCCAGCTCTACGCGGCGATGCGGCCGGCGGAAGCGGTCGGGCTGCGGGAGCAGGACTGCTTCCTGCCCGAGACCGGCTGGGGCACGCTCACGCTGCGGGAGACGCTGCCTGTCTCCGGCAAGAAGTGGACGGACTCGGGGAAACGCCACGACAAGCGGGGGCTCAAGTCGCGCGAGGCCAAGGCCGACCGGCCGGTGCCCATCCCGCCGCTCCTGGTGGCGATGCTCCGCGACCACGTCGAGGAGTTCGGCATGGCCGGGGACGGCAGGCTCTTCGCCAACGAGCGTGGGGGAGTGCTCGGCACCTCCAGCTACTGGAGGGTCTGGCAGGAGGCGAGACTTCTGGCGCTCCCTCCGGACAGGGCAGCCGCGCCGCTGGCCCGCCGCCCGTACGACCTGCGGCACACCTGCATCACCAACTGGCTGAACGCAGGCGTGCCCGTCGCCGAGGTGGCCCGCCGCGCCGGCAACTCCCCGGAGGTCATTCACCGGCGGTACGAGGGATGCATCGATGGCCATGAGGAGCTGAACAACGCGAAGATCGCGAAGGCGATGGGGTGGGGGGAACCCCAGTGAGCGCGAGGAAACACCAGCACTAGTCTGCGCTCATGCGACAAGTGACAAGATCCTTAGGTCTGTTCGCGCTGCTCATCGTCATAGCCGGGTGCGGTGGCAAGCAGACGACCACCACGACGGGTGAAGTCACCACGACGATCGTGCAGGACAGCCAATGGGTCACTGCCGCGATCTCGGCCGGCGCCGTTCTCATCAGCTCGACCGCAGCGGCCTGGATCACTCACTACTTCACTGGACGGACCGAGAGGAGGAGGCAGCAGCACGCCGACGGCCTGGAGGCCGCGAAGCGCGTTCACGAGGCCAAGCTGGCCCACGAGCAGCGCATTCGGGAGCAGGTGATCGCTACCTCTACGACGATCTCGAAGATGCTCCAGGACTTCCGGGCGAAGATCGGTGAGGCGACGGAAGCGCCGGAGACCTTGGCTGCCATAGGCCTCTACGACGAGTGCTTCGCGATAGTCCGGAGGCATCACGATGACGCCCTGCCAGTCATTGAGGTCATGCCGGACGCTGAACTCCGGGAGAAGGCCAACGCTGTCTTCGTCGCCTACGGGGACTGGGCGGGGGGCACGGCCGAAGCCCTCGCGAACCTGACGCGGCGCCCGGATGCCATCGGGCTCGATGGAACTCGCGAGGGCTACTACGAGCGCGCGCGAGCAGTGATCAATGAGGTGGCTGTCTGACTTCCACTAACCACATGGAGTAACACAGAGAGCTGCGGACCCGGGTTCGAGACCAAGGTAAGAACATGGTCAACAGCGACGACGGGGCAGCGACGTCCCAGAGGAGTCATTCCGACGCTGTGCACAAGTGGGTCGCTACAGTCGCCGGTGTAGCTGCTTTGGCTTTTTCGCTTTACAACTTCACTGAACTTCAAAAGAAGCCAGAGATTGAGTTGGCGCTTCCTCATCTCATGCGTATTGGGATGATGGGCAAGGATGCCCACTTCTATGTTCAACCGACCGTTTCCACCAGAGTCAAGACTCAGGATGTTGAGGTGATTCGTGACGCGCGTTTCGAACTGACACCCGCTGCGTCCGTTGCCTATTCGAAGAGGCCGATTTTTTACTGGAAAGAGGTCGGCGTATGGAACTTCGACCCAGCTTCCGAATGGCTTTCGTACAGATGGTCTGGCGACCCTGCCCCGTTCCTCGTTAGCCAGGACAAACCTCAGCAGCCGATCTTCTTGTTTCAGGCCGACAACTGGAGCTTCGAGCCTGGTCGATATGAGGGCTCGCTGCAGTTGAGCCGGGCGGGTACCCGTAATCCGCTGATCAAGACTTTCTGCATTCTCCTCTCAAAGAAAGCTGCCGACGAAATCCGCGGCGGCGCCGGTGAAGGGGGTATCTACTTCTTCCGCAACGATCTGCCCAAGTTTGCCTCTTCCGGTAAGAATTTGGGCTGCTACGTAAGGGAGACGGACTAAGGAACTGATCAAGGCTCTGGCGGGGCGACGGCGGCGAGGTGCGTTTCGAGGATGGGGCTGACTGGTGGTACCGCCCCATGGGGGCAGGTATCGGGTGCAGGGCCCGGCACCCGTGGCGAGGGATGTGAGGCCGTAAGGCCGGCGGCGACGGGGGCTGGTAGCTGAACTGGCCTCCCGATGGCGGCGGGCAGCCTGGGTCCAACTGCATCGACGGCAACGGTGGCAGCGGGGCAGGCGAGGGGCGCGTGCACGCATCGCCCGTCGGCTCACGCGCCACTCACGCGAGAACAGTGAGAGACAACGAGAAAGCCCCGGACTCAGTGAGACTGAGTTCGGGGCTTCATCATTGGCACTTGCGCAGGTCAGCGAGTGATTTTCGCTGGTCGAGCGGAAGTGCCCCCGGCAGGATTCGAACCTGCGCACACGGCTCCGGAGGCCGTTGCTCTATCCCCTGAGCTACGGGGGCGTGTCGTTCGCGTTGCGGCGACGGGTTGAACACTACCAGCTTCACCGGGGTGATCAGGAACGCGTTTGCGGGGGGACGGAGGGTGGGTCGCCCGGACGGGGCGGAAGTGGCGAAAACCCGGACGCGGGGGGTTCGGCGGACCTACTCTCAAGTTGTGCCAGGCGCCTCGGGCCGGGTGCTTGTTGTCGACGACAACAAGGTCATCCGGCAGCTGATCAAGGTCAATCTCGAACTGGAGGGTTTCGAGGTCGTGACCGCGAACGATGGTGTCGAGTGCCTGGACATCGTCCATCGCGTGTGTCCCGATGTCATCACCCTCGACGTGGTCATGCCCCGGCTGGACGGTTTCGGGGCCGCGGCGCAGCTGCGGGCCGATCCGCGGACGCGGCACCTGCCCGTCGCCATCGTCAGTGCCTGTACCCACCACGAGGTGGAGGCCGGGATCGCGGCCGGGGTGGACGCCTTCGTCGCCAAGCCCTTCGAGCCCGCCGAGCTGGTGCAGGTCGTACGGCGGCTGGTCGATCGCAAGGACCGGCGCGAGCGGGAAGGGACCCCCGCGGGACGGGGGAGGGGATAGTGGTCCGTGGTCGGTAGTCCGTGGTCCGTAGGTCTATAGGTCCGTAGTCCCTAGTCCGTGGTCCGTTCGGCCCGGCCCTGGCGAGCGCCGTCAAGCTCTGCTCTCCTGGGGTCCCGGTCCGCGCCGCCGGTTGCGGGGTTCGCTGCCGGGGTGGCGGGGCGAGCGGGTGGCTGTTCATATGGCGAAACCCTTCGACTGAGGGGTGGGCGTCTCCCCTAGGCTGGGTTCCGTGAACCCCGCTGACCTCCCCCGTACCGTCGCGCGCGCCGTGTGCTGCGCCGTCGAGGAGGGGGAGCTGCCGGCCGGGGTCGAGGTGCCCGGGCGGGTGGTCGTCGAGCGGACGCGTCCTGGCGGGGTGGGGGAGTACGCGACTCCCGTCGCGTTCCAGGTGGCCGGGAGCGCCGGACGCCGGCCCGCCGAGGTCGCCGGTGTGCTGGCCCGCCGGCTGGGAGCCGTTCCGGGGATCGAGCGCGTGGACGTCACCGGAGCGGGGTTCCTGAATTTCGTACTCGCCCCTCTTTCTCCGGCCCGGATCGTCGCCCTCGCCGCCGAGGCCCATTCCTACCCCAAGGCCGACCCCTATCCCGATCCCGATCTCGACCTCGACCCCAATCCCCGTCAATGCCCCTGCGCGCCGACTCGCCGCCGCGCTTCCGCGTTCGACGCGCTCGACGCGGCCGACTCTCCCGACTCTCCCGACGCCCCCGGCGGTCTCCGGGAGCGCGTCGTGCGCGCCGCCGTGGGGCGGATCCTGCGGGTCTGGGGCTGCGTCGGTGAGGAGCACCCCGCCCCCGTCGCCCCCGTCGCCAAGCGCGACGGCGACGTTCTTGCCCGGTACGGGAGCGACGCCGCCCGCTGGGCCATGCTCGTCGTGCCGGCCCGGGAGACGCCGGAGTTCTCCGACGTGCTCCTCGTGCAGGGCGAGGCCAGCGAGTTCTTCCGGGTGCGCTACGCCCACGCCCGCGCCCACGCCCTCGTGGCCAACGCCGCCCGCCTCGGTTTCCGCCCGCTCCCCAGCGACCCCGCGGACACCTCCGAAGCCCCCGAAACCCCAGACACCCCGGACACCACCACCGCCCCCCTGCTGCGCGCCCTCGTCGACCACGCCCTCGTCCTCGAAGCCGCCGCGCACCACCGCGCGCCCGAGCGGCTCGCCCGGCACCTCGTCGAGGTCGCCGACGCGCTGCTCGACTTCCAGTACCGCGTCCTGCCCCACGGGGACGAGAAACCCTCGGCCGCCCACCGTTCACGGCTGGCTCTCGCCGAAGCCGCCGGGACGGTGCTGGCCGGCGGCCTCGCCCTGCTCGGCATAGACGCACCGACACGCCTGTGACCCGCGAAGAGAGATACCGATGAGCCGTTCCGCCCACCCCGCAGGGCCCCGCCACGCCGACGTCCTGCCCGAGGGGCACTACTCCCCGCCGCCCGCCGACCTGAACGCCCTCGACGAGAAGGTCTGGTCGAGCACCGTTCGGCGCACACCCGACGGAGTGGTCTGCGTCGGCGGGATCGAAGTGACCCGGCTGGCACAGGAGTTCGGGACGCCCGCCTTCTTCCTCGACGAGGAGGACTTCCGGGCGCGCTGCCGCGCCTGGGCGCACGCCTTCGGCAAGGACGCCGACGTGTTCTACGCGGGCAAGGCGTTCCTCTCCAAGGCCGTGGTGAAGTGGCTCAAGGAGGAGGGGCTCAACCTCGACGTGTGCTCCGGCGGGGAGCTGGCCACCGCCCTGGCCGCCGGGATGCCCGCCGCGCGGATCGCCTTCCACGGCAACAACAAGTCCGAGGACGAGGTCCGGCGGGCCGTCGGGGCGGGCGTGGGGCGCATCGTCCTCGACTCCTTCCAGGAGATCGCCCGGGTCGCCCACATCGCCCGCGAGCTGGGC
Source organism: Streptomyces sp. NPDC058662 (assembly GCF_042716255.1). Classification (NCBI taxonomy): domain Bacteria; kingdom Bacillati; phylum Actinomycetota; class Actinomycetes; order Kitasatosporales; family Streptomycetaceae; genus Streptomyces; species Streptomyces sp. NPDC058662. Next base: position 81,981 of record NZ_JBHXRU010000006.1, read on the forward strand.
GTGCGCCAGCCCGTGCAGATCCGGGTGACCGTCGGCGTCGAGGCACACACGCACGAGTTCATCGCCACCGCCCACGAGGACCAGAAGTTCGGTATCGCCGTGGCCGACGGCTCCGCCGCCGAGGCGGTCCGGCGGGCGCTCGGGCACGACTCGCTGGAGCTGCTCGGCGTCCATTCCCACATCGGCTCGCAGATCTTCGACATGGCCGGCTTCGAGGTGTCCGCCAAGCGGGTCGTGCAGCTGCTGGCCGCCGTCCGCGACGAGCACGGCGTGGAGCTCCCCGAGATCGACCTCGGCGGCGGCCTCGGCATCGCCTACACCTCCGACGACGACCCCCGCGAGCCCCACGAGATCGCCAAGGCGCTCACCGAGATCGTGTCCCGCGAATGCGAGACCGCCGGCCTGCGGGCGCCGCGGATCTCCGTCGAGCCCGGCCGCGCGATCGTCGGCCCCACGGCGTTCACGCTGTACGAGGTGGGGACGATCAAGCCCTTGGAGGGGCTGCGCACGTACGTCAGTGTCGACGGCGGCATGTCCGACAACATCCGTACGGCCCTGTACGACGCCGAGTACTCCGTCAGCCTGGTCTCCCGTACCTCCGACGCCGCGCCCATGCTCACCCGTGTGGTCGGCAAGCACTGCGAGAGCGGTGACATCGTGGTGAAGGACGCGTTCCTGCCCGCCGACCTCGCGCCCGGGGACCTCCTCGCCGTCCCGGCCACCGGCGCCTACTGCCGCTCGATGGCCAGCAACTACAACCACGCGCTGCGCCCGCCCGTGGTCGCCGTGCGCGACGGACAGGCCCGTGTCATCGTCCGGCGCGAGACGGAGGAAGATCTCCTGCGACTCGACCTCGGATGATGAAATAGGTGTCTCACTCAATGGACCGAGGATGGAAAGTGCTGTCCATTGAGTGAGACTGGTTCAAACCCGGCGAACAAACCGCGCGCGGGGCACTGAAGGAAGATCGAAAGGCGTAGGTCGAATGATGCGTACGCGTCCGCTGAAGGTGGCGCTGCTGGGCTGTGGAGTGGTCGGCTCAGAGGTGGCGCGCATCATGACGACGCACGCCGACGACCTGACGGCCCGGATCGGCGCGCCCGTCGAGCTCGCCGGCGTGGCCGTACGCCGCCCCGCGAAGGCGCGCGAGGGCATCGACCCCTCCCTGGTCACCACGGACGCGACCGCACTCCTCAAACGCGGCGACATCGACGTCGCGATCGAGGTCATCGGCGGTATCGAGCCGGCGCGCGCCCTGATCACCACCGCTTTCGAGCACGGCATCTCGGTCGTATCGGCGAACAAGGCGCTGCTCGCCCAGGACGGCGCGGCGCTGCACGCCGCGGCCGAGGCGGCCGGGCTGGACCTGTACTACGAGGCCGCCGTCGCCGGCGCCATCCCGCTGGTCCGCCCGATGCGCGAGTCCCTCGCCGGCGACAAGATCAACCGGGTCATGGGCATCGTCAACGGCACGACGAACTTCATCCTCGACAAGATGGACTCCACCGGCGCCGGGTACCAGGAGGCCCTCGACGAGGCCACCGCCCTCGGGTACGCCGAGGCCGATCCGACCGCCGACGTCGAGGGCTACGACGCCGCCGCCAAGGCCGCGATCCTCGCCGGCATCGCCTTCCACACCCGGGTGCGCCTCGACGACGTCTACCGCGAGGGCATGACGGAGGTCAGCGCCGCGGACTTCGCCTCCGCGAAGCGCATGGGCTGCACCATCAAGCTCCTCGCGATCCTGGAGCGCGCCGCCGACGGCGAGTCCGTCACCGCCCGCGTGCACCCCGCGATGATCCCGCTCAGCCACCCGCTGGCCTCCGTCCGCGAGGCGTACAACGCGGTCTTCGTCGAGGCGGAGGCCGCCGGGCGGCTGATGTTCTACGGGCCCGGCGCGGGCGGCGCGCCCACGGCGTCCGCGGTCCTCGGCGACCTGGTCGCCGTCTGCCGCAACAAGCTCGCCGAGGCGACGGGGCCCGGCGAGTCGGCGTACACCCAGCTGCCGGTCAGCACCATGGGCGAGGTCGTCACCCGCTACCACATCAGCCTCGACGTGGCGGACAAGCCGGGCGTCCTCGCCCAGGTGGCGACCACGTTCGCCGAGCACGGGGTGTCGATCGATACCGTACGACAGCAAGGACGTCCGGACGGGGTCGGCAATGAGGCCTCCCTCGTCGTCGTCACCCACCGCGCGCCCGACGCCGCCCTCTCCGGGACCGTCGAGGCGCTGCGGAAGCTGGACACCGTGCGCGGTGTCGCCAGCATCATGCGTGTTGAAGGGGAGTAAGGACCCATGAGCAGCAATCGCACCCACCAGTGGCGCGGCATCATCGAGGAGTACCGGGACCGCCTGCCGGTGACGGACACGACTCCCGTGGTGACGCTCCGCGAGGGCGGCACTCCCCTCGTCCCCGCGCAGGTGCTCTCCGAGCGCACCGGTTGCGAGGTGCACCTCAAGGTCGAGGGGGCCAACCCCACCGGGTCCTTCAAGGACCGCGGCATGACCATGGCGATCACCAAGGCCAAGGAGGACGGCGCCAAGGCCGTCATCTGCGCCTCCACGGGCAACACCTCCGCCTCCGCCGCCGCGTACGCGGTGCGCGCCGGCATGGTCTCGGCCGTCCTCGTCCCCCGCGGCAAGATCGCGCTGGGCAAGATGGGCCAGGCGCTCGTGCACGGCGCCAAGATCCTCCAGGTGGACGGCAATTTCGACGACTGCCTCGCCCTGGCCCGCGCGCTCTCCGACAACTACCCGGTGGCGCTGGTCAATTCGGTCAATCCGGTGCGCATCGAGGGGCAGAAGACGGCCGCGTTCGAGATCGTCGACGCGCTCGGTGACGCCCCCGACATCCACGTGCTGCCCGTCGGCAACGCGGGCAACATCACCGCGTACTGGAAGGGCTTCAAGGAGTACAAGGCCGACGGCCTGGCCTCCCGTACGCCGCGCGTGTGGGGTTTCCAGGCCTCCGGTTCCGCGCCCATCGTGCGCGGCGAGGTCGTCAAGGAACCGCACACCATCGCCACCGCGATCCGGATCGGCAATCCGGCCTCCTGGGACTACGCGCTGGCCGCGCGCGACGAGTCGGGCGGTTTCATCGACGAGGTGACCGACCGTCAGATCCTGGCGGCTTACCGCCTGTTGGCCTCGCAGGAGGGCGTGTTCGTCGAGCCCGCGTCGGCCGCCTCGGTGGCCGGGCTGCTCAAGGCCGCCGAGCTCGGCCTGGTCGACCCGGGCCAGACGATCGTGTGCACCGTCACCGGCAACGGCCTCAAGGACCCCGACTGGGCGGTCGCCGGCGCTCCGCAGCCGGTCACCATCCCGGTGGACGCCGAGGCCGCCGCCGTACGGCTCGGACTGGTCTGACCGAACGGCCCGAGTGCCGGGTTCCGCAGGGGCTGTCGAGCCCCCGAGGCCCTTCCGGAACCCTTCGGAACCCGGCAACTCACCCCGTACGACGACAAAAGTGCGGCCGAAGCCCGCGACACGCATCGTGCGCCTCCTGTGCGCCCTATGTCGCGGGAGAACCTTCCTTCGATACGCTGTACCCACATCCGCCACCGCGCATATGACGCGGTGCTGCCCCGAGGGCCTTCGGGTGTCGTGCGTTCTCCAGTACATTCACAGCGAGCCAGCGAAGAGCGAAGTTCTCGCACAGTCACAAGGAGTGTCATCGGACGATGGCCGGTCCAGCGTTCCGCGCCGCCGCCGTACGGGTGCGCGTTCCCGCCAGCAGTGCCAATCTCGGCCCGGGCTTCGACGCCCTCGGGTTGGCGCTGGGGCTCTATGACGACGTCGTCGTCCGGGTGGCCGACTCCGGCCTGAACATCGACATCGCGGGCGAGGGCGCCGACACCCTCCCGCGGGACGAGAGCCACCTGCTCGTACGTTCCATGCGCACCGCCTTCGACCTGCTGGGCGGACAGCCGCGGGGGCTGGAGGTCGTCTGCGCCAACCGCATCCCGCACGGTCGCGGCCTCGGCTCCTCCTCCGCCGCCATCTGCGCCGGCATCGTCGCGGCGCGCGCCGTGACCATAGGCGGCGAGGCCAAGCTCGACGACAGTGCGCTGCTGGAGCTCGCCACCGAGATCGAGGGCCACCCCGACAACGTCGCCGCCTGCCTGCTCGGCGGTTTCACCCTGGCGTGGATGGACGGGGGAAGCGCCAAGGCGATCCGGATGGAGCCCGCCGATTCCATCGTTCCAGTGGTCTTCGTCCCCTCCAAGCCGGTCCTGACGGAGACCGCGCGCGGCCTGCTGCCGCGCACCGTCCCGCACGTGGACGCGGCCGTCAACGCGGGCCGGGCGGGCCTGCTCGTGGAGGCCCTGACCAGGCGTCCCGAGTTCCTGCTGCCGGCCACCGAAGACCGGCTCCACCAGGAGTACCGGTCCCCGGCGATGCCCGAGAGCGTGGCACTCGTCAACCGGCTGCGGGCGGACGGCATCCCCGCGGTCATCTCCGGTGCGGGCCCCACGGTCCTCGCGCTGGTCGACAACGGTGCGGCCGACAAGGTCGCGCGGCTCGCGGGCGAGGGGTGGGCGGCCAACCGGCTCGCACTCGACGCCGCGGGCGCGAGCGTACTTCCGCTGGGAACCCAGGGCGGCTGATACAAGCCGGTCGGGGGCGGACGGTCAGGGCAGGCCGTCCGAGCGGAATGGCGCGATTGCCGGTGATTGAGAGGGGGAATATCTGTTGGATCCGGTAGTGTTAGTCTCAAGTGCGCATCCGAAGCCGCCATGGCTCGGTGCTCAGTGTCCCCATCCGGGACCACCTTTCTTCCGGGAGCCTCCCCGACTGCTTTGATCCATTCCAGCAGTTTCGAGCACGCTCCGGAATCGGCGTGACATTCCCACGCTTCCAGCTCGGGGCTTCTCGCCGGAACCACCCACGCACGTTTCTCCCCGCCGTATCTCTATCGGCGGACCACCGCCCCGGCACGGTCCACACCTAGGACTGCTGTCGGACAGCACAACCGGTCGCCGAGCCAGACAGGCCGACGTCCGCTCCAGGGAAGGACCCTTCGTGAGCGACACCACCGATCTGATGGGCGCTGCCGACACCTCTGTCGACACCAGTGCCTCCGCCGCGGGCGCCGCACCCAAGCGTCGCCGCACCGGCACCGGCCTCGACGGCATGGTCCTGGCCGAGCTGCAGCAGGTCGCGTCGGGCCTCGGCATCAGGGGCACCGCGCGGATGCGCAAGAGCCAGCTGATCGAGGTCATCAAGGAGGCGCAGGCGGGCGGCAGTGCCCCCAAGGCCGCGTCCTCCGCCGCCGCGGACACCGCCGAGGCCAAGCCGAAGCGCCGCGCCACCAGCAAGGCCCGTACGGGTGAGGCCGCCGCCGAGGCGCCCGCCGAGAAGGTCGCCACGCAGGCGCAGATCGACATCCCGGGCCAGCCGGCCAGCGACGACGCCCCGGTCGGCGAGCGCCGCCGTCGTCGTGCCACGGCCCCCTCCGGCAGCCCGGAGGCCTCGGCCCCCGCCGCCGTGCAGGTCGAGCAGAAGACCGAGACCGTCACGGCGGAGGCGGCCGCCGTGCCGCAGACCGACTCCCGTGCCGAGGCGGCCACCGCCGTCTCCGCGCCGGCCCAGGAGGGCGAGGGCCGCGGCCGTCGCGACCGCCGGGACCGGGGCGCCGAGCGCGGTGACCGTGCCGAGCGCCAGCGCGACCGCCGCGACCGCGGCGCCAAGGCCGACGACCAGGGCCAGGGCGGCCAGGGCCAGGGCCAGGGCGGCCAGGGTGGCCAGGGCCAGTCCGTGCAGGCCGGCGGCCGCCAGGACCGCGCCGACCGCGGTGACCGCCAGGACCGCGCCGAGCGCGGCGACCGCCAGGACCGCCAGGACCGCCAGCAGCAGGGCGGCCGCGGGCAGGGCCAGCAGGGCCGCCAGGACCGTCAGGACAACGGCCCGCAGGACGACTTCGACGACGAGAACGGCCGCCGCGGCCGCCGCGGCCGCTACCGCGACCGCCGGGGCCGTCGCGGACGCGACGAGTTCGCCCCGAGCGAGCCGCAGGTCGCCGACGACGACGTGCTGATCCCCGTCGCGGGCATCCTCGACATCCTCGACAACTACGCGTTCATCCGGACCTCGGGCTACCTGCCCGGCCCCAACGACGTGTACGTCTCCCTCGCCCAGGTCCGCAAGGCCGGTCTGCGCAAGGGCGACCACACCACCGGTGCCGTGCGCCAGCCCAAGGACGGCGAGCGCCGCGAGAAGTTCAACGCCCTCGTGCGCCTGGACTCGGTGAACGGCATGGCGCCCGAATCCGGCCGCGGGCGCCCGGAGTTCCAGAAGCTGACCCCGCTCTACCCGCAGGACCGGCTCCGCCTGGAGACCGACCCGGGTGTGCTGACGACCCGCATCATCGACCTCGTGTCGCCGATCGGCAAGGGCCAGCGAGGCCTGATCGTGGCTCCGCCGAAGACCGGCAAGACCATGATCATGCAGGCGATCGCCAACGCGATCACCGTCAACAACCCCGAGTGCCACCTGATGGTCGTCCTGGTCGACGAGCGTCCGGAAGAGGTCACCGACATGCAGCGGTCGGTGAAGGGCGAGGTCATCTCCTCCACCTTCGACCGCCCGGCCGAGGACCACACCACCGTCGCCGAGCTGGCCATCGAGCGCGCCAAGCGCCTCGTCGAGCTCGGCCACGACGTGGTCGTCCTGCTGGACTCCATCACCCGTCTGGGCCGCGCGTACAACCTCGCGGCGCCCGCCTCCGGCCGCATCCTGTCCGGTGGTGTCGACTCGACCGCGCTGTACCCGCCGAAGCGCTTCTTCGGTGCCGCGCGCAACATCGAGGACGGCGGCTCGCTGACCATCCTGGCCACCGCGCTCGTCGACACCGGCTCGCGCATGGACGAGGTGATCTTCGAGGAGTTCAAGGGCACCGGCAACATGGAGCTCAAGCTCGACCGGAAGCTCGCCGACAAGCGCATCTTCCCGGCTGTCGACGTCGACCCGTCGGGCACCCGCAAGGAGGAGATCCTCCTCAACGCGGAGGAGCTCGCCATCGTCTGGAAGCTGCGCCGGGTGCTGCACGCGCTCGACTCGCAGCAGGCCATCGAGCTGCTCCTCGACAAGATGAAGCAGACGAAGTCGAACGCCGAGTTCCTGATGCAGATCGCGAAGACGACCCCGTCGGGCAAGAACGACGACTGAGGTCCTCCCGCTCCGCACGCAGCCGCCCCCGCCGCACCCGCGACGGGGGCGGCCGCGCGTTCTGACGCCGGTACGCGCCGCCTCCCGCGTACGGCGTTCCGTGCGAGCTCCGCCACATCCCGGCCCGGGGCCGACCCCGCGGCGGAACCCGACTCCTCGGCCGAAACCGCAGGTAGGCGCGCCGCTACGGGCCGTTTGTCCCGTCAGCCGGACATGCGGCATGCGTCCGGAGCGCCCGGTCCGCGTGGAACCCTGGAACGGAACCGGTCGTCTCTGTCAGCGCACCGAGGGAGCACCGAGGACGCATCCAGGAAGCACCGAGGGCGGACACGGGTCGCGGGGACCGGACTCAGGACTGAGGAGAGCATGAGCCAGGACAGCACCGGCCGAGGCCGCGGCGGCGCGGGGGGCCGCCGGCGGAAACCGGCCAAGCGCCGCCGGGCCCTCGCCGTCGCCGCGTGGACCGCCGCGGGCGTGGTCCTGCTCGGTGGCGCGGGCGTCGGCTACTTCTACGTCAAGCTCAACGGCAACCTGAAGACCGTGGACATCGACCAGGCGCTGGGAGCCGACCGGCCGCAGAACCTCGACAACGGCTCGATGGACATCCTCGTCCTCGGGTCCGACTCCCGCGGCGGGGCGAACGGCGCGTACGGCCGGGACGACGGCGGCTCGGCGCGCTCCGACACCGCGATGGTCGTCCATCTCTACGAGGGCCGCCGGCAGGCCGCCGTCATATCGATACCCCGGGACACCATGGTGGCCCGCCCCTCCTGCTCCACCCCGGGCGGCAAGAGCGACCCCGGGGGCCCGCGCGAGCAGTTCAACGAGTCGTACACCGTCGGCGGGGCCGCCTGCGCGGTCAAGACCGTCGAGAAGATGTCGGGGATCCGCATGGACCACTACATCGAGGTCGACTTCACGGGCTTCAAGAAGATCGTCGACAGCCTCGGCGGCGTCGAGGTGACCACCACGGCGCCGATCAAGGACTCCGCCAGCCACCTCGACCTGGCGGCCGGTACGAACCGGCTGGACGGCGAGCAGGCCCTGGGCCTGGTCCGCACCCGCAAGGGCGTCGGCGACGGAAGCGACCTGGGCCGGATACAGCTCCAGCAGGCCTTCATCAAGGCCCTGATCACGCAGGTCCAGGGGGTCGGCGTGTTCGACGACCCCAAGCGGCTGCTCGGCCTCGCCGACACCGCCACCAAGGCCCTCACCACCGACAAGGCGCTCGGCGACGTGAAGTCCCTCGCCTCATTCGCCCAGGGCCTCAAGGGCATCGGCGCCCAGGACATGCGGATGGTCACCCTGCCGGTGGCCGCCGACCCCGCCGATCCCAACCGGGTGGTCCCGCTCACGAAGGCGTCGCGACTGGTCTGGGACGCGCTGCTGGCGGACCGGCCGATCCCGGCCGAGGCCACGGCGGACTCGGCCGGGGACAAGGGCGGCGCCGGTTCGGTCGTCCGCTGAGGACGGCCTCGCGGGGAGCCTCCCGGGGCGGCCGGAATAGATGCGGGGCCCCCTCCGTTGAGGGAGGCGTCCTCAGAATTTTGACAGGCAGCCCGGTCCTGGCAGACTGGTCTGTCGGCCCCGGTTCACGCAGTGCGCAATTCGGCTCCTGCGACCCGGCGCCCTCCCGAAACTAGGAGACACCTTGAAGCGCGAAGTCCACCCCGAGTACGTCGAGACCCAGGTCAGCTGCACCTGTGGCGCGTCGTTCACCACCCGCTCCACCCTGACCAGCGGCAACATCCGCGCCGAGGTCTGCTCCGAGTGCCACCCGTTCTACACGGGCAAGCAGAAGATCCTCGACACCGGTGGTCGTGTGGCCCGCTTCGAGGCCCGCTTCGGCAAGGGTGCGGCCAAGAAGTAGCGCGACCCAGGCGCCGGTCACCGGCCGCCCCCTGACCACGCGGGGGCGGCCGGACCGGCGCCTTTGTCGTCGTTCCGCCACCCCGCGCAGTTCCGCACATTTACCCCAGGAGTACCCCGATGTTCGAGGCGGTCGAGGAATTGATCGGCGAGCACGCCGATCTTGAGAAGAAGCTCGCCGACCCTTCGGTCCACTCGGATCAGGCCAACGCGCGCAAGCTGAACAAGCGCTACGCGGAGCTGACCCCGATCGTCGCGACCTTCCGTGCCTGGAAGCAGTCCGCCGAGGACATCGAGACGGCGAAGGAGTTCGCCCAGGTCGACCCCGACTTCGCGGCCGAGGTCAAGGAGCTGACCGCGCAGCGCGAGGAGCTCACCGAGAAGCTCCGGCTGCTGCTCGTCCCGCGCGACCCCAGCGACGACAAGGACGTGCTCCTTGAGGTCAAGGCGGGCGCGGGCGGCGACGAGTCGGCGCTGTTCGCCGGCGACCTGCTGCGCATGTACCTGCGCTACGCCGAGCGCGTGGGCTGGAAGACCGAGATCATCGACGCCACCGAGTCCGAGCTCGGCGGCTACAAGGACGTGCAGGTCTCCGTCCGCACCAAGGGCGGCAACGGCGCCACCGAGCCCGGCCAGGGCGTGTGGGCCCGCCTGAAGTACGAGGGCGGCGTGCACCGCGTCCAGCGGGTCCCGGCCACCGAGTCGCAGGGCCGCATCCACACCTCCGCCGCCGGCGTGCTCGTCACCCCGGAGGCCGAGGAGGTCGAGGTCGAGGTCAACATGAACGACCTCCGCATCGACGTGTACCGCTCCTCCGGCCCCGGCGGCCAGTCCGTCAACACCACCGACTCGGCCGTGCGCATCACGCACCTGCCGACCGGTGTGGTCGCCTCCTGCCAGAACGAGAAGAGCCAGCTCCAGAACAAGGAGCAGGCCATGCGCATCCTCCGCTCGCGGCTGCTGGCCGCGGCTCAGGAGGCCGCCGAGCAGGAGGCCTCGGACGTGCGCCGCAGCCAGGTGCGCTCGGTTGACCGCTCCGAGAAGATCCGTACGTACAACTACCCGGAAAACCGGATCTCGGACCACCGCACCGGCTTCAAGGCGTACAACTTGGACCAGGTGCTCGACGGCGACCTCGACTCGGTCATCCAGGCCTGTGTCGACGCCGACTCCGCGGCCAAGCTCGCGGCCGCGCACTGACGGAGCCGCACGGTACCGCGGCGACGCGGTACCCATGCCCCGTACCGACCCCCGTACGACAGCAGTCCGGAGGACCAGCGTGAACTTGCTGCTTGCCGAAGTGGCCCAAGCCACTCAGCGGCTGGCCGCCGCCGGCGTGCCCTCACCGCGCTTCGACGCGGAGGAGCTCGCGGCCTTCGTGCACGGCGTCAAGCGGGGGGAACTGCACCAGGTCAAGGACACGGACTTCGACGCCCGCTACTGGGAGACCGTCGCCCGCCGCGAGGCCCGCGAGCCGCTCCAGCACATCACCGGCCGCGCCTTCTTCCGGTACCTGGAGCTCCAGGTCGGCCCCGGGGTCTTCGTACCCCGGCCCGAGACCGAGTCGGTCGTCGACTGGGCCATACAGGCCGTCCGGGCCATGGACGTCGTCGAGCCGATGATCGTGGACCTGTGCACCGGCTCCGGCGCCATCGCGCTCGCCATGGCGCAGGAGGTGCCGCGCTCGCGCGTGCACGCGGTCGAGCTGTCCGAGGACGCCCTGCGCTGGACCCGCAAGAACGCCGCCGACTCCCGGGTCACCGTGCACCAGGGGGACGCGCTGAGCGCCCTGCCGGAGCTCGACGGCCAGGTCGACCTCGTGATCTCCAACCCGCCGTACATCCCGCTCACCGAATGGGAGTACGTCGCCCCCGAGGCCCGGGACCACGACCCCGAGATGGCGCTCTTCTCGGGCGAGGACGGCCTGGACACCATCCGCGGCATCGAGCGCACCGCCCACCGGCTGCTGCGGCCCGGCGGCATCGTCGTCATCGAGCACGCGGACACCCAGGGCGGCCAGGTGCCGTGGATCTTCGCCGAGGAACGGGGCTGGGCCGACGCGGCCGACCACCCGGACCTCAACAACCGCCCGCGCTTCGCGACGGCCCGCAAGGCCCTGCCGTGACCCGCGCGACTTCTCTCCCCGCCACCCCCCTTCCGCACGAGGAGGCCCGCTGATGGCCCGGCGATACGACTGCAACGACGCGACGGACCGCAAGACGGGCCTGCGTGAAGCCGCCTCCGCCGTACGCCGCGGCGAGCTCGTCGTGCTGCCCACCGACACCCTGTACGGGATCGGCGCGGACGCCTTCAGCCCGGACGCCGTCCACGAGCTGCTGGCCGCCAAGGGCCGGGGCCGCAACATGCCCACGCCGGTGCTCATCGGCTCCCCGAACACCCTGCACGGCCTGGTCACGGACTTCTCCGAGCAGGCGTGGGAGCTGGTCGACGCGTTCTGGCCGGGCGCGCTCACCCTCGTCGCCAGGCACCAGCCGTCGCTGGCGTGGGACCTCGGGGACACCCAGGGCACCGTGGCCGTGCGCATGCCGCTGCACCCCGTCGCGATCGAGCTGCTGACCGAGGTCGGCCCGATGGCGGTGTCCTCGGCCAACCTGTCGGGGCAGCCGGCGCCCGAGGACTGCGACGCGGCGCGCGAGATGCTCGGGGACTCCGTGTCCGTGTACCTGGACGGCGGGCCGACGCCCGGCATCCAGCCGTCGTCGATCGTCGACGTCACCGGCAAGGTGCCCGTCCTGCTGCGTGAAGGGGCGCTCACCGCCGACCAGCTGCGGGAGGTCGTACCCGACCTTGAGGTGGCCCCGTGAGCCCTGAGGGGCGTGGCATAGCCGGGGGGCACCTCTCGGCGGAGGCCGGGGGCGACTCCTTCCGCATACTCCACGTCAGCACCGGCAACGTCTGCCGCTCGCCCATCACCGAGCGGCTGACGCGCCACGCCCTCTCGCACCGCCTCGGCGGCATCGTCTCGGGCGACCTCATCGTGGAGAGCGCCGGCACCTGGGGCCACGAGGGCGCTCCGATGGAGGCGAACGCGGCCGCGGTGCTGGCGGACTTCGGGGCCGACGCCAGCGGGTTCACCGGGCGGGAGCTGCTCGACGAGCACGTCATCCGCGCCGACCTGGTGCTGACGGCCACGCGCGACCACCGGGCCCAGGTCATCTCCATGGGGCACTCGGCGGGGCTGCGCACCTTCACGCTGAAAGAGTTCACCCGGCTGGTGCGGGCGATAGATCCGGCCACCCTGCCGCCGCTGGACGACGGCATGGCCGAGCGGGCGCGGTCCCTGGTGCGGGCGGCGGCCGCGCTGCGCGGCTGGCTGCTGGCCCCCACGCCCGACGCGGACGAGGTGTACGACCCGTACGGGGCGCCGATCACCTTCTTCCGCTCGATCGGCGACGAGATCAATCAGGCGCTGGACCCCGTGGTCACGGCGCTGACGGGCGTCACCGCCCCGCACTGACCCCGTGGGCGGGCGGCTGCGGCGCCGCGCGACGGGCCGGCCGTGTTCCGCAGGGCGTACAGCCGGGAGCGGGCCTACAGTGGCTGGTACCCGGTACCCCTGGAGTCGCGCCATGAGCGTCATCACCCCGCCGACGGACCTGCTGCGGCAGCAGGACCCGCAGATGGCCGACGTGCTGGCCGGGGAGGCGCACCGGCAGGCGAGCACGCTCCAGCTGATCGCCGCCGAGAACTTCACCTCTCCCGCCGTCCTCGCCGCGCTCGGGTCACCGCTGGCCAACAAGTACGCCGAGGGCTATCCCGGCTCCCGCTACCACGGCGGCTGCGAGTACGCCGACCTGGCGGAACAGCTCGCGGTGGAGCGGGCGAAGGCGCTGTTCGGGGTCGAGCACGCCAATGTGCAGCCGCATTCGGGCTCCTCGGCCGTCCTCGCCGCCTACGCCGCACTGCTCAGGCCCGGGGACACCGTGCTGGCCATGGGGCTCCCGTACGGCGGCCACCTCACGCACGGTTCGCCCGCCAACTTCTCCGGGCGCTGGTTCGACTTCATCGGGTACGGCGTGGACACGGAGACCGGGCTGATCGACTACGAGCAGGTGCAGCAGCTCGCCCACGCGCACCGGCCCAAGGCGATCGTCTGCGGCTCCATCTCCTACCCCCGCCATGTCGAGTACTCGGCCTTCCGGGAGATCGCCGACGAGGTCGGGGCCCACCTGATCGCCGACGCCGCCCATCCGATCGGCCTGGTCGCGGGAGGCGCCGCGCCCAGCCCCGTCCCGTACGCGGACATCGTGTGCGCGACCACCCACAAGGTGCTGCGCGGGCCGCGCGGGGGGATGGTCCTGTGCGGCGCGGAGTTCGCCGAGCGGATCGACCGGGCGGTGTTCCCCTTCACGCAGGGCGGCGCCCAGATGCACACCATCGCCGCCAAGGCCGTGGCGTTCGGCGAGGCCGCCGCTCCGGCCTTCGCCACGTACGCCCACCGGGTCGTGGCCAACGCCCGGGCGCTGGCGCAGGCACTGGCGGACCTCGGCTTCACCGTCACCACGGGCGGTACCGACACCCACCTCGTGACCGCCGACCCGGCGCCCCTGGGCGTGGACGGTCCGACGGCCCGGGGCCGGCTGGCGGCGGCCGGGATCGTACTGGACACCTGCGCCCTGCCGTACGGCGACCAGCGCGGGATCCGGCTGGGGACCGCGGCCGTCACCACCCAGGGGATGGGGGAGGCGCAGATGCCCGGGATCGCGGAGCTGTTCGCGGCCGCACTGCACGGAGAGGCGGCGAGGACCCGTGCGGAGGTCAACGAGCTGGTGCGCGAATTTCCCCCGTACGGGCAGTAATCAGGACAAGCAGGGCGTACCGCAACCGGGATACGGCCCCCTCGCGTCCTCGGCACTGGGAACATCGCAGCTAATGTGTGGGGCTGAGATGGCCGGCGATACATCTGGGGCAGCCCGTGCGTGAATATCTGCTGACGCTTTGCGTCACGGTCGCGGTGACCTACCTGCTGACCGGGCCCGTGCGGAAGTTCGCGATCGCGGTCGGGGCCATGCCGGAGATCCGGGCCCGTGACGTGCACCGCGAGCCCACCCCGCGACTCGGCGGCATCGCCATGTTCGGCGGCCTGTGCGCGGGCCTGCTGGTCGCGGACCACCTGCAGAACCTCAACGGCGTCTTCGAGCTGTCGAACGAGCCGCGGGCCCTGCTCTCCGGGGCCGCCCTGATCTGGCTGATCGGCGTGCTCGACGACAAGTTCGAACTCGACGCCCTGGTCAAGCTGGGCGCGCAGATGATCGCCGCCGGCGTGATGGTCATGCAGGGCCTGACCATCCTGTGGATCCCGGTACCGGGACTCGGCACGGTGGCCTTGACCCAGTGGCAGGGCACCCTGCTCACCGTCGCCCTCGTCGTGATCACCGTCAACGCGGTGAACTTCGTGGACGGGCTGGACGGCCTGGCCGCCGGCATGGTGTGCATCGCCGCCGCGGCCTTCTTCCTCTACACCTACCGGATCTGGTTCGGCTACGGCATCGAGGCGGCCGCGCCCGCGACGCTCTTCGCCGCGATCCTGATGGGCATGTGCCTGGGCTTCCTGCCGCACAACATGCACCCCGCGCGGATCTTCATGGGGGACTCCGGGTCGATGCTCATCGGCCTGGTGCTGGCCGCCTCCGCCATCTCCATCACCGGCCAGGTGGACCCCGACACGATGGCGCTGTTCGCGGGTGGCGAGCGCAACGCGACGCACGCGATGTTCCCCGTCTTCATCCCGCTGATCCTGCCCCTGACGATCATCGCGATCCCGATGGCCGACCTGGTCCTCGCCATCGTGCGGCGGACCTGGAAGGGCCAGTCGCCGTTCGCGGCCGACCGGGGCCACCTGCACCACCGGCTGCTGGAACTCGGGCACTCCCACAGCCGCGCGGTGCTGATCATGTACTTCTGGTCAGGGCTGATCGCCTTCGGGGCGGTGGCCTACTCGGTGCACTCCGCCTCGATGTGGATCGTGCTGGCGCTGGCCATCCTGAGCGCCGTCGGCTTGATCCTGCTGCTCCTGCCGCGCTTCACCCCGCGCGCTCCGCGCTGGGCGGAGGGGCTGGTTCCGCCCCGGTACCGGCATGCGGCGCGGGCCGCGGAAGCCGCCGCCGAGGCGGCCGCGCAGGAGGCGCCGGCGACGGAGCCGGAGCCCCTCAGGCCCGTCGTCGCGGGTGTCTCCGGCGTCAACGGGGCGACCGCCGTGGGACCCCGTTCGCGCTTCCCCGACCGGCGTAAGGCCGAGTCGAACCGCTGACCCTCCGGGAGCATGTCCGACATGGAAGCCCTTTAGCAGACAAGTCGGCTGTGTGTCGCGCACACACGCGCAGGGTCACTCTCATGTGTGACAGTCGGCACACCTGGCAGGTAAAGCTCTCATCAAATAGTTTGTGATACCGTTCACTAAACCCGGCGACAGAGCCGAAGGACCGTAGTGCGACGGTCCATTGGC
Source organism: Streptomyces sp. NPDC058662 (assembly GCF_042716255.1). Taxonomy (NCBI): domain Bacteria; kingdom Bacillati; phylum Actinomycetota; class Actinomycetes; order Kitasatosporales; family Streptomycetaceae; genus Streptomyces; species Streptomyces sp. NPDC058662. The sequence continues at coordinate 97,484 of NZ_JBHXRU010000006.1, forward strand.
CCGAGGCTCACACTCGGACCGGGCTTACGCTCGTCCCGTACGAGTCCCATGCCCCCACCACCACGCGGAGCAACCCGCCATGCGGTCTGATGACGTCCGATCCCTGCTGCAAGCCGCCGTACCCACAGCTGTCGCCGGCGCTCTCGCCGCAGTGATCAGCGCGCTGGTCGTCGGCGGCAAAGGCGCGGTCGGAGCCGTTGTCGCGACGCTGGTCGTGATTCTGTTCATGGGCATCGGATTCGTCGTTCTGCAGCGCACCGCGAAGTCGCTACCGCACCTCTTCCAGGCCATGGGGCTCATGCTCTACACGGCCCAGATCCTGCTGCTCTTCGTCTTTGTCGCGGCGTTCAAGAACACCACGCTGTTCCACCCCAAGGCCTTCGCCGTCACGCTCGTCGCCACCACCCTGGTGTGGATCGGCGCACAGACGCGTGCGCACATGAAGGCCAAGATCCTTTACGTCGAACCGGACTCGATGAAGGGCGACAAGCCCGGGAATTCGGGGCCGACGCCGTGAAGGGTAGGGCCGGGATAAGCGGGCGTTCGAGATCCTGCTATCGTCCGGTGCCAACTGCGGCACTGCGGGCGCGGGCATCTGAGCTGACGCCTGTCCCATCGCGAGGCTCGATGCCTGAACGCCGCCCCCACACCCGTAACACCAGTCCAGTGCCGACCAGCGGCTGTGCGCCGCGCCGACACAACGAGGTTGCCGTACCTATGCGCCACGCTGAAGGAGCCCGCGGTGAGTGCTGACCCGACGACGGTGCTCGCCTTCGAGACCGACTGCCACATCTTCGACGGTTGTGGCTTCCCGGCTCCCGGCCTGCACTCGTTCCTGTTCGAGCCGATCTTCGGCGACGCGGACAGCAACATCTACTTCAACAAGACGATGCTGCTGGCCCTCCTCGGATCGGTCGTCATCCTCGCCTTCTTCTGGGCGGCCTTCCGCAAGCCGAAGGTGGTCCCGGGCAAGCTCCAGATGGTCGCCGAGGCCGGCTACGACTTCGTGCGCCGCGGCATCGTCTACGAGACGCTGGGCAAGAAGGAGGGCGAGAAGTACGTCCCCCTGATGGTCTCGCTGTTCTTCTTCGTCTGGGTCCTGAACCTCTGGTCCATCATTCCGCTGGCCCAGTTCCCGGTGACCGCGATCATCGCGTACCCCGCCGGCCTCGCGGCCATCGTGTACGTGATCTGGATGAGCGTGACGTTCAAGCGTCACGGCTTCGTCGGCGGCTTCAAGAACCTGACGGGCTACGACAAGTCGCTCGGCCCGGTCCTGCCGATGGTCATGGTCATCGAGTTCTTCTCGAACGTCCTGGTCCGCCCCTTCACCCACGCGGTCCGACTGTTCGCGAACATGTTCGCCGGTCACACCCTGCTGCTGCTCTTCACGATCGCCAGCTGGTACCTGCTGAACGGCATCGGAATCGCCTACGCGGGCGTCTCGTTCATCATGGTCCTGGTGATGACCGCTTTCGAGCTCTTCATCCAGGCTGTCCAGGCGTACGTCTTCGTCCTCCTGGCCTGCAGCTTCATTCAGGGCGCGCTCGCCGAGCACCACTGATACCCGCTCCCTGAGTCCCTTATTCGTCCGGTGGCCAACCCCCACCGGTCCGTGAAAGAGAAGGAAGAACTGGCATGTCCCAGACCCTTGCTGCCGTCACCGGCTCCCTCGGCTCCATCGGTTACGGCCTCGCTGCCATCGGCCCCGGCGTCGGCGTCGGCATCATCTTCGGTAACGGCACCCAGGCTCTCGCTCGTCAGCCCGAGGCGGCCGGTCTGATCCGCGCCAACCAGATCCTCGGCTTCGCCTTCTGTGAGGCGCTCGCCCTCATCGGTCTGGTCATGCCGTTCGTCTACGGCGTGTGATCTTCGGATTCACGACCAGTCCACTAGACGAAAGGCACTGATGTGAACCTCATGGTTCTCGCGGCCGAGGAAATTCAGAGTCCTCTGATCCCGCCGCTCCCCGAGCTCGTCATCGGTCTGATCGCCTTCGTCATCGTCTTCGGCTTCCTCGCGAAGAAGCTCCTCCCGAACATCAACAAGGTTCTGGACGAGCGTCGCGAGGCCATCGAAGGCGGTATCGAAAAGGCAGAAGCCGCTCAGACCGAGGCCCAGAGCGTGCTGGAGCAGTACAAGGCCCAGCTCGCCGAAGCCCGGCACGAGGCCGCGCGCCTGCGCCAGGACGCGCTGGAGCAGGGCACTGCGCTCAAGGAAGAACTGCGCGCAGAGGGCCAGCGGCAGCGTGAGGAGATCATCGCTGCCGGTCACGCCCAGATCGAGGCCGACCGCAAGGCCGCCTCTCAGGCGCTGCGCCAGGACGTGGGCAAGCTCGCCACCGACCTGGCCGGCAAGCTCGTCGGCGAGTCCCTTGAGGACCACGCCCGGCAGAGCCGCACGATCGACCGTTTCCTCAGCGAGCTTGAGGAGAAGGCCGAGGCCGCCCGATGAACGGAGCGAGCCGCGAGGCACTGGCCTCCGCACGCGAGCGTCTCGATGCGCTGACGGACAGCACGTCCGTCGACGCGGCGAAGCTCGCCGGTGAGCTGGCTGCCGTCACCGCGCTGCTCGACCGTGAGGTCTCGCTGCGTCGGGTCATCACGGACCCGGCGCAGTCCGGCGAGGCCAAGGCCGAGCTGGTGGGCCGCCTGCTGACGGGCCAGGTGGGCGGGGAGACCCTCGACCTGGTGTCCGGCATGGCGCGGTCCCGCTGGTCGCAGTCCCGCGACCTGGTGGACTCGCTGGAGGAGCTGGCGGCCACCGCCGACCTCACGGCGGCCCAGCAGTCGGGCGCGCTCGACGACGTCGAGGACGAGGTGTTCCGGTTCGGCCGGATCGTCTCTTCGAGCACCGAGCTGCGCTCCGCGCTCACCGACCGCACGGCCACCGGCGCGGCCAAGAGCGAGCTGCTGCGCAGCCTGCTCGGCGGCAAGGCGAACGCCGTCACCGAGCGCCTGGTCGTCCGTCTCGTCACGCAGCCGCGTGGACGTAGCCTGGAAGCGGGACTGGAGTCCCTTTCCAAGCTCGCCGCCGAGCGCCGTGACCGCATGGTCGCCACCGTGACCACCGCGGTCGTGCTCAGCGACGTGCAGAAGCAGCGTCTCGGTGCGGTACTGGCCAAGCTGTACGGCCGCCAGATGCACCTGAACCTCGACGTGGACCTCGAGGTCCTCGGCGGGATCTCGGTGCGAGTCGGCGACGAGGTCATCGACGGCACCATCGCGGACCGCCTCTCCGAGGCGACCCGCCGCATGGCCGGCTGACCAGCCACCAAGCACAGAACAAAAGCATTCCTAGCGGCCCGGTTGGGCCGTGCAGAACTTGCAGAAGATTCCTGGGGGTCGCCCCCAGACCCCTAAGAAGCTTCAGGCCCAACAAGGAGAGCAGGGAACCCAGATGGCGGAGCTCACGATCCGGCCGGAGGAGATCCGGGACGCACTGGAGAACTTCGTCCAGTCGTACCAGCCGGACGCGGCCTCGCGCGAGGAGGTCGGAACGGTCAGCGTTGCCGGCGACGGCATCGCGAAGGTGGAGGGCCTGCCCTCCGCCATGGCGAACGAGCTGCTGAAGTTCGAGGACGGCACCCTCGGTCTCGCCCTCAACCTTGAGGAGCGCGAGATCGGTGCGGTCGTCCTCGGCGAGTTCAGCGGTATCGAGGAGGGCCAGCCGGTGCAGCGCACCGGTGAGGTGCTCTCCGTAGGCGTCGGCGAGGGTTACCTCGGCCGCGTTGTCGACCCGCTCGGCAACCCGATCGACGGTCTCGGCGAGATCGCGACCGAGGGCCGCCGCGCCCTCGAACTGCAGGCCCCCGGCGTCATGGTCCGCAAGTCGGTCCACGAGCCGATGCAGACCGGCTACAAGGCCATCGACGCGATGGTGCCGGTCGGCCGCGGCCAGCGTCAGCTGATCATCGGCGACCGCCAGACGGGTAAGACCGCCCTGGCCGTCGACACGATCATCAACCAGCGCGACAACTGGCGCTCGGGCGACGTGAACAAGCAGGTCCGCTGCATCTACGTCGCCATCGGCCAGAAGGGCTCGACCATCGCGTCCGTTCGCGGCGCCCTGGAAGACGCCGGCGCGCTGGAGTACACGACGATCGTCGCCGCCCCGGCGTCCGACCCGGCCGGCTTCAAGTACCTGGCGCCGTACACCGGTTCCGCCATCGGCCAGCACTGGATGTACGCCGGCAAGCACGTCCTGATCATCTTCGACGACCTGTCGAAGCAGGCCGACGCCTACCGCGCCGTGTCGCTGCTGCTGCGCCGCCCGCCGGGCCGCGAGGCCTACCCGGGTGACGTCTTCTACCTGCACTCCCGTCTGCTGGAGCGCTGCGCGAAGCTCTCCGACGACATGGGTGCCGGTTCGATGACCGGTCTGCCGATCGTCGAGACCAAGGCGAACGACGTGTCGGCGTTCATCCCGACCAACGTCATCTCCATCACCGACGGCCAGTGCTTCCTGGAGTCCGACCTGTTCAACGCGGGCCAGCGCCCGGCGCTGAACGTCGGTATCTCGGTCTCCCGCGTCGGTGGCTCCGCCCAGCACAAGGCCATGAAGCAGGTCTCGGGCCGTCTGCGCCTGGACCTCGCCCAGTACCGTGAGCTGGAGGCGTTCGCCGCCTTCGGTTCCGACCTGGACGCCGCGTCGAAGGCCTCGCTGGAGCGCGGCAAGCGCCTGGTCGAGCTGCTCAAGCAGGGCCAGTACCAGCCGATGCCCGTCGAGGAGCAGGTCGTCTCCGTCTGGGCCGGCACCACCGGCAAGATGGACGACGTCCCGGTCAACGACATCCGTCGCTTCGAGTCGGAGCTGCTGGAGCACCTGCGCCGCGAGCGCAAGGACCTCCTCACCTCCATCGCCGACGGCGGCAAGATGTCGGACGACACCCTGACGTCGATCGCGGACGCCATCGCCGGCTTCAAGCAGCAGTTCGAGACCTCGGACGGCAAGCTCCTGGGCGAGGACGCGCCGGCCGTCAACGTCTCCAAGTGACGACGGAAGGGACCTGACTCATGGGAGCGCAGCTCCGGGTCTACAAGCGTCGCATCCGTGCCGTCACGGCGACCAAGAAGATCACCAAGGCGATGGAGATGATCGCCGCCTCGCGCATCGTCAAGGCGCAGCGCAAGGTGGCGGCATCGATGCCGTACGCGACCGAGCTCACCCGTGCGGTGACCGCGGTGGCGACCGGCTCGAACACCAAGCACGCCCTGACGACCGAGGTCGAGACGCCGACCCGGGCCGCGGTTCTGCTCGTCACGAGCGACCGCGGTCTGGCCGGCGGCTACTCCTCGAACGCCATCAAGCAGGCGGAGCGGCTCACCGAGCGGCTCCGCGGCGAGGGCAAGGAGGTCGACACGTACATCGTCGGCCGCAAGGGTCTGGCCTACTACGGCTTCCGCGAGCGCAAGGTCGCGGATTCGTGGACCGGCTTCACCGACAGCCCGGCCTACGCCGACGCCAAGCGCGTCGCCGGACCGCTGATCGAGGCCATCCAGACGGAGACGGCCGAGGGCGGCGTCGACGAGCTGCACATCATCTACACGGAATTCGTGTCGATGATGACGCAGAACGCCGTGGACGGCCGGATGCTGCCGCTCAGTCTCGACCAGGCTGTGGAGGAGAGCGGTACGAAGGGCGAGATCCTTCCGCTGTTCGACTTCGAGCCGTCGGCGGAGGACGTCCTCGACGCCCTGCTGCCGCGCTACGTCGAGAGCCGTATCTACAACGCACTGCTGCAGTCGGCCGCTTCCGAGCACGCCGCCCGCCGCCGCGCGATGAAGTCGGCGACCGACAACGCCGGGGATCTCATCAAGAGCCTCTCCCGGCTTGCCAACGCGGCCCGCCAGGCCGAAATCACCCAGGAAATCAGCGAGATCGTCGGTGGCGCGAGCGCCATGGCTGACGCGACCGCGGGGAGTGACAAGTAATGACGACCACTGTTGAGACGGCCGCCGCCACGGGCCGCGTCGCCCGGGTCATCGGCCCGGTCGTCGACGTGGAGTTCCCCGTCGACGCCATGCCCGAGATCTACAACGCCCTCAAGGTCCAGGTCGCCGACCCGGCCGAGGACGGCAAGCTCAAGACCCTGACCCTTGAGGTCGCGCAGCACCTGGGTGACGGACTCGTCCGTACCATCTCGATGCAGCCGACCGACGGCCTGGTCCGCCAGGCCGCGGTGACGAACACGGGCGAGGGCATCACCGTCCCCGTCGGTGACTTCACCAAGGGCAAGGTGTTCAACACCCTCGGTGAGGTGCTGAACTACCCGGAGGCGAACGCCGAGGTCTCCGAGCGGTGGCCCATCCACCGCAAGGCCCCTCGCTTCGACGAGCTTGAGTCGAAGACCGAGATGTTCGAGACCGGCGTCAAGGTCATCGACCTTCTCACCCCGTACGTCAAGGGTGGAAAGATCGGTCTGTTCGGTGGTGCCGGTGTCGGCAAGACCGTTCTGATCCAGGAAATGATCTACCGCGTCGCCAACAACCACGACGGTGTGTCGGTCTTCGCGGGCGTCGGTGAGCGTACCCGTGAGGGCAACGACCTCATCGAGGAGATGGCCGAGTCGGGCGTCATCGACAAGACGGCCCTCGTCTTCGGCCAGATGGACGAGCCCCCGGGCACCCGTCTGCGCGTCGCGCTCGCCGGTCTGACCATGGCGGAGTACTTCCGCGATGTGCAGAAGCAGGACGTGCTCTTCTTCATCGACAACATCTTCCGGTACACCCAGGCGGGTTCCGAGGTGTCGACCCTGCTCGGCCGTATGCCCTCCGCGGTGGGCTACCAGCCGAACCTGGCCGACGAGATGGGTCTCCTCCAGGAGCGCATCACCTCGACCCGTGGTCACTCGATCACCTCGATGCAGGCCATCTACGTCCCCGCGGACGACCTGACCGACCCGGCGCCGGCGACCACCTTCGCCCACCTCGACGCGACGACGGTTCTCTCCCGTCCGATCTCCGAGAAGGGCATCTACCCGGCCGTGGACCCGCTGGACTCGACGTCCCGCATCCTCGACCCGCGGTACATCGCGGCGGACCACTACGCCACGGCGATGCGCGTCAAGGGGATCCTCCAGAAGTACAAGGACCTCCAGGACATCATCGCGATCCTCGGTATCGACGAGCTGGGCGAGGAGGACAAGCTCGTTGTCCACCGTGCCCGTCGCGTCGAGCGCTTCCTGTCGCAGAACACCCACGTGGCGAAGCAGTTCACCGGCGTGGACGGTTCGGACGTTCCGCTCGACGAGTCGATCACCGCGTTCAACGCCATCTGCGACGGTGACTACGACCACTTCCCCGAGCAGGCGTTCTTCCTGTGCGGTGGCATCGAGGACCTGAAGGCGAACGCCAAGGAGCTGGGCGTCTCCTGATCCGGCGCGCTCCGCGAGGAGCGCATCCGGTTCGCAGGCCACCAGCGAATGCTGACAGTGTCTGCAGACGGAGAGGGGCGGGTATGTCCCGTCCCTCTCCCCACGCCCATTAGAATTTGACCCAACACCCGGCCGACCCGCCGGGTGGTGACCCGAGGAGCCACCTTGGCTGCTGAGCTGCACGTCGAGCTGGTCGCGGCGGACCGCAATGTCTGGTCCGGCGAGGCCACCCTTGTTGTCGCCCGCACCACGTCCGGCGACATCGGCGTCATGCCCGGTCACCAGCCGCTTCTCGGTGTGCTGGAATCGGGCCCGGTGACCATCCGTACCAGCGAGGGCGGCACTGTCGTCGCCGCGGTGCACGGCGGATTCATCTCGTTCGCGGACAACAAGCTGTCCCTGCTGGCCGAGATCGCCGAGCTCGCGGACGAGATTGACGTCCAGCGTGCGGAGCGGGCACTGGAACGTGCGAAGTCGGAGGCCGATGCGGCCGCCGAGCGTCGCGCTGATGTCCGGCTGCGCGCCGTAACGGGCTGATCGCCCGTCGGAGTTTGAACCGCCGGGCCCTGGAGGGAGACCTTCGGGGTTCGGCAGACCTCAGCCGCGGTCCGTGCTGGAATTTTCCAGACCGGGTCGCGGCTGAGGCGATGCGGGTCCGTTTTTCGTGAGGTATTCGATGAGCGAGGAGGTCGGTGAAGATGCTCCTCGCTCTGCTTGTGAGCGGCCTGGTCGTAGCCCTGGTGGTGATCGGGCTGTTTGTCTTCGGGCTGCGTCGCAGACTCATCCAGCGGTCCGGCGGGACCTTCGACTGCAGCCTGCGCTGGGGCGTGGCCGAGGAGCCCGACATCTCCGGCAAGGGCTGGGTGTACGGGGTGGCCCGCTACAGCGGTGACCGGATCGAGTGGTTCCGGGTGTTCAGCTACTCACCGCGCCCGCGCCGGCTGCTGGAGCGGTCCTCCATCGAGGTCCTCGCCCGCCGCGCGCCCGAGGGCGAGGAGGAGCTGGCCCTGCTCTCCGACGCCGTCGTGCTCGGTTGTCGCCACCGCGGGACGCGTCTGGAGCTGGCGATGAGCGAGGACGCGCTGACCGGCTTCCTGGCCTGGCTGGAGGCGGCGCCTCCCGGCCAGCGGGTGAACGTCGCCTGACGCGGACATGAGGAAGCCGGGGGGACGGGGGCGGACCCGTCCCCCCGGCTTCGTCTTGCACCGGGTCCGGTCGGTGGGGTCACCGGAGCCCGTCGGCGGGGCTACTGGAGCCCGGTGTGGATGGCGTTCGCCAGCTCACCGTTGGTGGTGTCGCCGCTGAACTCCCAGAAGAAGGCTCCCTTGAGGCCCTGCTGCTTGGCCCAGGTCATCTTGCCCGCGATGGTGGCCGGGGTGTCGTAGCTCCACCAGTTGCTGCCGCACTTGGCGTAGGCCGTGCCGGCGACGGTGCCGGTGGCGGGGCAGCTGGCCTTGAGCACCTTGTAGTCCTCGATGCCCTGTTCGTACGTGCCCGGCGCGGGCCCGGTGGCGGTGCCGCCGGGGGCGGCCTGCGTGACCCCGGTCCAGCCGCGGCCGTAGAACCCGATGCCGAGGTTGAGCTTGGATCCGGGGATGCCCTTGCCCTTGAGCTTGGTGATCGCGGCCTCGGAGTTGAAGCCCTGCTGCGGGATGCCGCTGTACGAGGTGAGCGGCGAGTGCGGGGCCGTCGGGCCCTGCGCCGCCCAGGCGCCGAAGAAGTCGTACGTCATGACGTTGTAGAAGTCGACGTACTGCGCGGCTCCGGCGTAGTCGGCGGCGTCGAGCTTGCCGCCGTTGGAGCCGTCGGCGGAGATGGCGGCGGTGACCAGGTTGTTCGTGCCGAACTTGGCGCGCATGGCCTGCATCATGTTCTTCAGCGCGGCGGGGCCGCTGGTGTCGCAGGACAGGCCGCAGGCGTTCGGGTACTCCCAGTCGAGGTCGATGCCGTCGAAGACGTCCGCCCAGCGCGGGTCCTCGACCAGGTCGTAGCAGGACTGCGCGAAGGCGGCGGGGTTGGCCGCGGCCTGGCCGAAGCCGCCGGACCAGGTCCAGCCGCCGAAGGACCACAGCACCTTGATGTTCGGGTACTGGGCCTTCAGCTTGCGCAGCTGGTTGAAGTTGCCGCGCAGCGGCTGGTCCCAGGTGTCGGCCTTGCCGTCGACGCTCTGGTCGGCGGTGTACGCCTTGTCGTAGTCGGCGTAGGCGTCGCCGATGGTGCACCGGCCGCCCTGGACGTTGCCGAAGGCGTAGTTGATGTGGGTGATCTTCGCGGCGGAGCCGGAGGTGACCAGGTTCTTCACGTGGTAGTTGCGGCCGTAGACGCCCCACTCGGTGAAGTAGCCGAGCTTGACCTTGCCGCCCGGGTCCGGGGGCTCGGTGGTGCCGCCCGGTGTGGTGACCGACAGCTCGCCGGAGGAGGGGCCGGTCTGGTCGGCGCTGTCGCGGGCGGTCACGGAGTAGCGGTACGTGGTGCCCTTGGTCAGGCCGGTGTCGGTGTGCCCGGTGCCGGTGACGGTCGCGATCCTGGAGCCGTTGCGGAAGACGTCGTAGTTCTTGACGCCCTTGTCGTCGGTGGCCGCCGCCCAGGTCAGGGCCAGTGAGGTCTCGGTGACACCGCTCGCGGTGGGGGCGCCGGGAGCGGACGGCGGGTTGTCGCCGGGCTGGGTGGCGCCGTCGCAGGAGCCGCCGTTGACCTTGCAGCCGCCGGGGGCGCCCGGGCCGGCTCCGTTGAAGCCGAAGCTGATGCTGGCGCCGGGGGAGAGGGTCCCGTTCCAGCCGACGTTCTTGCCCGTCCAGTGGGTGCCCGAGCTGGTGACGGTGGCGTCCCAGGCCGAGGTCACGGAGGTGCCGGCCGGGAAGTCCCACTCCACGGTCCAGCTGGTCAGGGTCGTGGTGCCGGTGTTCCTCACCGTCCACTTGCCCTCGAAGCCGGAGCCCCAGTCGGAGACCTTGGTGTAGGTCGCGGTCGCCGAGGTGGCGGCCTGGGCCGGGCCGGCCAGCGCGACGAGCCCGGACACGGGCACGGCGAGGGCGGCGAGGACCGCCGCGACCCGGGTGAAGAACCGGGTGCGCCGGGTGCGGGGTGGGGATGCTGTGCTCAAGGGTGCTCCTCCGTAGGTCCGTCGCGGTCGTGGGGCCGACCGGGACATGGGGGTGGGACCTGCGCCGCCCGTGAGCACGCTTTGTCATGGCACGCTCACCACAGTGTTGCGGTGAGCGTAGAAAGGTCTGGACCAAGCGTCAAGAGGTCCAGACCTCATCGGGGGAACTCCCTCACGCCTGCTCGTGGAGCTCCAACTCCTGCGCCAGTACCGCTGCTTGGACCCGGCTGCGCAGCTCCAGCTTGCCCAGCAGCCGGCTGACGTGGGTCTTCACCGTCGCCTCCGCCATCGACAGCCGCACCGCGATCTCCGCGTTCGACAGGCCGCCTCCCAGACAGCCGAGCACCTCCCGCTCCCGCGGCGTCAGCGAGGCCACCGCGGCCTGCGTGGCCGGCGGGACCTGCGGCCGCGGGGCCCGCGGAGCCGCGAACTCGGCGATCAGCCGCCGGGTCACCGACGGGGCGATCAAGCCCTCGCCGCGCGCGACCGTCCGTACCGCCTCGATCAGCTCCGCCGCCTCCGCGTTCTTGAGCAGGAAGCCGGCGGCCCCCGCCCGCAGCGCCCCGAAGACGTACTCGTCCAGGTCGAACGTGGTCAGGACCAGGACGTCGGCCAGCCCCTCGGCAACCACCTGCCCGGTCGCCGACACCCCGTCCAGCCTCGGCATCTGCACGTCCATGAGGACGAGATCCGGCCGCAGTTCCCGGGCCAGGCGGACGGCCTCCTCGCCGTCGGCGGCCTCGCCCACCACCTCGACGTCGCCCGCGCTGCGCAGGATGAGCACCAGCCCCGCCCGGACCGCGCTCTGGTCCTCCGCCACCACCACCCGGATGGTCATGCCTCCACCGCCTTCTCCTTCGCGGGCAGGGTCGCCCGTACCCGCCACCGGGCGCCGTCGCGGCCCGCCGTGAACGTACCGCCGAGCAGTTCCGCCCGTTCGCGCATGCCGATCAGCCCGACCCCGGAACCGGGCGCGCGGGGGCCGGGCCGGTCCCCGTACGGAGACTCCACCAGCACCGACAGCAGCCCGTCCGAAGCGCTCACGCGGACCGTGACCGTCCCCGGGGCGCCGTGTTTGACGGCGTTGGTCAGCGACTCCTGGACGATCCGGTACGCGGCCAGCTCCACCGGCGCCGGGACCGGCTCCCCGGCGGGCCGCTCGTCACGGAGTACGAAGTCCAGCCCGCCCGCCGCACCGCCCGCGCGGGCCCGCTCCAGCAGGGCGTCCAGCCCGTCCAGCGAAGGCGTGGCCGCGGCCTCCTGCTCCGCGCCGGCCTCCCGCAGCAGTCCGATCAGACGGCGCATCTCGGCCAGGCCCTGCACGCTGTTCTCGCGGATCACCCCGAGCGCGTCGCGACTGGTCCGGGCCGTGTCGATGGACAGCGCCGCCGTGGAGTGGATCGCGATGGCGGACAGGTGGTTGGCGACCATGTCGTGCAGCTCCCGGGCCATTCGGGCGCGCTCGGCGACGACGGCCTGCGCCCGGTCCATCTCGGCGAGCAGCGCCGTCTGCTCGGCGCGCAGCCGGGCCGCCACCGCGGCCTCGCGGTGGTTGCGCAGGGTGGCGCCGGTCAGCGCCGGACCGAAGCTGACGATGCCCGTGACCACTCCGATCAGCAGTGCCTCCGGGGAGCGCAGCCAGACGAGCGCGGCGATCGTGACCGCGACGGTGATCAGGCCCGTGGTCACCGGGAGCCGCCGGGCCGTCGCGGGCTTGCCGTAGACGACGGCCGCGTACATCAGGTCGGTGAAGATCAGGACGGTGGCGATGCTGCCGACCGTGAACTGGTCCGCGACCAGCCCGGCGGTACCGACGGTCAGGGTCAGCCGGGGCAGGGTCCGGCGCACCAGCTCCAGCGAGCCGAGCACCAGGAGAGGGACCAGCGCGGCCCACGCGGGCAGCGGTTCCCGGCCGGGGCTGCTGTGGGCCCCGAGCGACCACAGCACCAGTCCCGCGAGCACGCTGCCCGCGGCGAGCAGCACGTCGTCGCGGTGGGGGCGGAGCTTCGTCGGGGTCACGCTCCCATCCAACACGGTGGGGAGGGCGCGGTCCTCGGCTGCCGGGGGGAACCGGACTACATCGAAGGATGCAGTCCCCGCTCCTCACCGCTGACGACGAAACGGGCCGTCGCGGACGGGAGTCTGGAAGGGACCCACGGCCGGGGTTCCCCGGACCGACGAACCGAACGGAGTCCCCCGTGATCGTCGCCCTGATCATCGCCTGCGAGGTCGGCTTCTGGGTACTGCTGGCCGCCGGCCTGGCCCTGCGCTACCTGGCGCGCAAGCCCGTGCTGGGGGCGGCGGTCCTGCTGTGCGAGCCGCTGCTGGAGCTGGTGCTGCTGGTCGTCACCACGCTCGACCTCAAGAACGGAGCCGCGCCGGACTGGAAGCACGGCGTCGCCGCGCTGTACCTCGGCTACACGGTCGCCTACGGCCATTACACGATCAAGTGGCTCGACGGGCACGCCGCCCACCGGTTCGCCGGCGGCCCCGCGCCGGCCGGCGCCGGGTACGGCGCGGCGCGGGCGGTCCACGAGTGGAAGCTGTGGGGCCGCACCGTCCTGGCCGCCGCGGTCGCGCTGGGCCTGCTCCAGGCCGCCGTCTGGTACGTCGGCGCCTCGGGCGACACCGACTCCTTGCGGGCGTGGCAGTCCGGGGCGCTGCGCGTGGTCGCGATCCACGCGCTGGTCGCCGTCGCCTACACGGTCTGGCCGAAGAAGGCCCCGGCCGGCGCCGCGGAGCCCGCTCCGCTCGCGAAGACCGAGCGCTGAGGGGCGCGGGCGGGCGCGGTCGGGCGGGCGCGGGCGGGCGCGGCCGCTACCGCTCGCCGCCGGGCACCCACAGCACGTCCCCGACCTCCTTGTTGGCCGTACGGGCCAGGATGAACAGGAGGTCGGACAGACGGTTCAGGTACGTCGCGGTCAGCGGGTTCATCACCTCGCCGTGCACCTCCAGCGCCGCCCAGGTGGAGCGCTCGGCCCGCCGCACCACGGTGCATGCCTGGTGCAGGAGGGCGGCGCCCGGGGCGCCGCCGGGGAGGATGAAGCTGCGGAGCTTCTCCAGCTCCCCGTTGAAGGCGTCGCAGTCCGCCTCCAGCTTGTCCACGTAGAACTGCTCCACCCGCAGCGGCGGGTACTGCGGGTCCTCGACGACCGGAGTGCACAGGTCCGCGCCCACGTCGAAGAGGTCGTTCTGCACGCGGACCAGGACCTTCACGACCTCCTGCGGCAGCGCGCCGAGCGCGATCGCCGTCCCGATGGCCGCGTTGGCCTCGTTCGTGTCGGCGTAGGCGGAGATCCGCAGATCGGTCTTGGCCGTGCGGCTCATGTCGCCGAGGGCGGTCGTGCCCTTGTCGCCGGTACGGGTGTAGATACGCGTGAGGTTCACCATGCGGCCAGGGTAGAGGGGACCAACTGCGGGCCCCCGTCCCCGTGCTGGGCCGTACCGGTGTGATGTCCGTCATCTGAGACGTGACGCGTGTTACTTCGCGGTCACACCGCACCGCCCGGACGCTAGTCTCCGCCGGAGAGAGCTACGAGACTGGGCTGTTTTTTAAGAACGAGGGGTGTGCAGTGGCTGGGAAGCTCGCCGTCATCGGTGCCGGACTGATGGGTTCCGGGATCGCGCAGGTCTCCGCGCAGGCGGGTTGGGACGTCGTGCTGCGCGACGTCACCGACGCCGCCCTGACCCGTGGCACGGACGGCATCAAGGCCTCGTACGACAAGTTCGTCTCCAAGGGCCGGATGACGGCCGAGGACGCGGAGGCCGCCCTCGGGCGGATCACCACCACGACCGACCTCGACGCGGCCGTCGACGTCGACATCGTCGTCGAAGCCGTCTTCGAGAAGATCGAGATCAAGCACGAGATCTTCCGCGCCCTGGACAAGATCGTGCGCGAGGACGCCGTCCTCGCCTCCAACACCTCCGCCATCCCGATCACCAAGATCGCGGCCGCGACGGCCCACCCGGAGCGCGTCGTCGGCGCGCACTTCTTCTCGCCCGTCCCGATGATGCAGCTGTGCGAGCTCGTGCGCGGCTACAAGACCAGCGACGAGACGCTCGCCACCACCCGCGCGTTCGCCGAGTCAGTCGGCAAGACCTGCATCGTCGTCAACCGTGACGTCGCCGGCTTCGTGACGACCCGTCTCATCTCCGCGCTGGTCGTCGAGGCCGCAAAGCTGTACGAATCGGGGGTCGCCTCCGCCGAGGACATCGACACCGCGTGCAAGCTCGGCTTCGGCCACGCGATGGGGCCGCTGGCCACCGCCGACCTGACCGGCGTCGACATCCTGCTGCACGCCACCAGCAACATCTACACCGAGTCGCAGGACGAGAAGTTCGCCCCGCCGGAGCTGATGCGCCGCATGGTGGACGCGGGCGACATCGGCCGCAAGAGCGGCCAGGGCTTCTACACGCACTGAGGCCTGGCCGGACCGGGCCACTGAGCACCACCGTTCGAATTCCCTCACCCGTCGGGGTGAATTAGGTATCGGTTCGCTCACGGTCGGCAACTTCACCGCCCGCGCGGCAGTCAGTTGCAGTGAGAGTTGCCGACCACGGACCAGTCGGACCACACGTACGCAGTACCGCCGGGAGTACACATGCACATCAGGGGCGACCACGCCGAACTCGCTGTCGGGGGCCGCCTCGACGTGCGCAGCGCGGCGGACGCCCGTACGGTCCTCCACTGCGCCCTCGACGACGGCCACGGCGACCTGGTGCTCGACCTCACCGGCCTCGACTCCTGGGACGCCACCGGACTCGGCGTGATCATGGGCGCCCACCGGAGGGCCGGCCGGACCGGGCGGAGGCTCGTCCTGCGCGGCGTGCCGCCCCGGATGCAGCGGCTCCTCGTCGCCACCCGCCTGCACCGCATCCTCGCGATCGAGGGCGGACTGGAAGCGGAGACCCTCCCCAGAGTGTGATCACCGTGTGAGGGCCGTGGCCCCGGTTTCCTGCGGAAACGTAACGGTCCGGTGGTGAAGGCACCCCGGCGGTTCCGGCGCGACCGGCCACGGTCTAGGGTTCGGGCGGAAACCGGACCAGAAGCGACGCGGGTGTGCGAAGGCCGGGCGGTACGACGGCGAGGCGCGCGGCCCGCGATCGGGGGACTTGGTCATGGACCGGACACAGGGGCAGGCCGAACCGGACGAACGGCCCACGGGGCCCTCCACGGCTCCCGCACGCGTCGTCACACTGACCGCGGGCGACTTCACCCTCACCGTCAACCCCGTCGACGGCAGCGAGATCGAGCCGCTGCGGCCCGGTACGAGGACCGGCCGCCCCGCCAAGCGGGACACGGCCGCCCGCAGGGCCCGCAACGCCGCCGCGCGACCGCCCGCGCTGCCCGGCGCCCCGCTGCCCGCCCGCCCGCTGCTGGAGCGGGAGGAGGAGAAGGAGCGGCTCGTCCGGCTGCTGAGCCGGGGACGCTCCGTCCGCCTCACCGGGCCCGCCGGATCCGGCCGCACCTCCCTGCTCGACGCGGTCGCCGCCGCGTGCGAGTCCCTCGCGCCCGACGGCGTCGTACGGCTCAGCGGCCACGGGCAGCAGCAGCCCGTCGAACTGCTCCACGCCCTGTACGCGGCCGTCTACGAGTCCTCGGACGAGCGGCCGGACCGTATCGAGCTGCTCTCCCGGGTCCGCGACATCGGCGCCGTGGTCCTCCTCGACGACCTGGAGATGGGCGGCACCGCCCTCGACGAGCTGCTGCGCGCCACCCCTGAATGCGCCTACCTGCTGGCCACGACCCCCGAGACCAGGGCCCCGTCCGACGACTCGCACCTCGAAGAGGTCTTCCTCGGCGGGCTGGGCAAGGCCGACTGCCTGCTCCTTCTGGAGGCCGGCCTCGGACGGCCGCTCACCGACGCGGAGACCGTCTGGGCGGGGGACCTGCGGTTCGCCTCCGAGGGCCTGCCCCTGCGCTTCGTCCAGGCCGCGGCGCTGCTGCGGCAGCGGGACGAGCTGAACCGCACCGACGAGGACGACGACGAGGAGGAGCCGGGCGTCTTCGAGGAACGCCCGCGCGATGCCGTACAGGTCCCGCTGCCGACGTCGGCCGAGGGCGCGAACCCGGCGGAGCTGCTGGCCTCGCGGGTGAGCGAGTCGGCGCGCGCCGCCCTGCGCATCGCGTGCGCGCTGGGCGGGGAGATGCCGCACCACACGCACCTGCCGGCGCTGGTGGGGGACACCCACGCGGACGCGGCGGTGGCGGAGCTGCTGGCCTGCGGCCTGCTCACGCCGGTCGGCACGCGCTACCGGCTGGCCGCGGGAGTGGCCCGCCGGCTGGAGGAGGCCGGGTACGGGGAGACCGCGCCCGAGGAGGCCCGTACGGCGGCCCGGCACTACGCCTGGTGGACCGGGCACGCCTCGGTGCCCCCGGAGCGGGTCGCGGCGGAGGCGGACGCGGTCCTGGCGGCGCTGACGGGCGCGGACGTGGTGGCGGCGGTGCTGCTGGCGCGGACGGCGGCGCCGGCGTTCGCCGCCGCGCTGCACTGGGAGGCCTGGGAGCGGGTGCTGCGCGCGGGCGCCGAGGCCGCGCGCAAGGCGGGCGAGGTCGCCGAGCAGGCGTACTTCCACCACGAGCTCGGAGTCCTCGCCCTGTGCGAGGGGCGCCTGGACCGCGCCCGGGCCGAGCTGGAGACCTCCACCGGTCTGCGGGGGGCGCTGGCGGACAAGCGGGGCACGGTGGCGGGGCGGCGCGCGCTGGCGCTGGTCGCGGACCGGGAGGCCGCGGAGGTGGCGGTGTCGCCGCCGCTGCGCCTGGAGCCGCCGGCCGTCACGGCGGGCGGCGCGGGGGGCGTTGCGGCGGCCCCCGGCGGCGCCGTGGCCGGGGCCGGCGCGGCGGGTGGCGGTGTTGTCGGCGCCGTCGCGGCGGGCGCGGGCCGGGGTACGGCCGGTGTCACGGGCACGGGCACGGGCACGGGTACGGGTGCGGGCACGGCCAAGCCCGGCGCGGGTACGAATACGGGTACGGGTACGGACAAGCCTGTCGGCGCCCTGGGTGCCGGGGCCGGAGCGGGCGCCGGAGCAGCGGCGGTCGGTGGTGCCGGGACGGGTGCCGGTACCGCAGCCGGGACGGGAATCGGTACCGGAGCGGGTGCGGGCGGGGCCTTTGACGTCGTGACCCGGATTACCCCCGTGGTTCCCGTCACGGGCCGTCCGGTGGCGCCCACGACGCTGTCCGAAGCGTTCGAGGACGCCTTCCCCCTCACACCGAAGAAGCCCTTCCCCGCCGTGGCCGCCACCGTGACCGCGGCGCCCGCGGTCCACGGGCCCGGGACGGGACCCGCGCGGCGCAAGCCGCTGCTGCTGGCGGCCGCCGGGGCGCTGGCCGTGGTGGTCGTGGGCACGGTGGCGGCTCTGGCGATGAGTTCGTCGGAGACCCCGGCCGCGCCGAAGGGTCCGGCGGTGTCCTCGACGCCGTCGCCGGCGGTCCCGCCGCTGCCCGCGAGCACCGGAGGGAACGATCCCGCACCGGTACCGGCCGACTCGCAGGCCCCGGCGGAGCCCCCTGTCACGGAGGAGGGCGTCACGCCGGCCCCGGGTCAGACACGCGCCGGTACCCCCTCGCGCCGGCCCTCCGCGACCCCGTCGAAGTCCACGGCGCCGACATCGCAGGTGCCCGTCCCGTCGACGACCGCGCCCCCGGTGGTCACGCCCACTCCGACGCCGACCGTGGAGCCGACGCCCACCGGGCCGACGGGACCGGGGCCGGGCGATCCGCCGGGGCCGACGGGCGGCGAGGTGTAGTCCGTCCTTCCCGCACCGGGTCCCCGGCCGAACCCCGCGTGGGGCCCGCCGGGACCGGCCGGGGGATCGTGAACCGGAAGAGGACGCGGAAGCGGCCTCAGAAGAGGCGGAGCTTGTCGTCCTCGATGCCGCGCAGGGCGTTGTAGTCGAGGACCACGCAGTCCATTCCGCGGTCCGTCGCGAGGACCTTGGCCTGGGGCTTGATCTCCTGCGCGGCGAACACGCCGCGCACCGGCGCCAGATGGGGGTCCCGGTTGAGGAGCTCCAGGTAGCGGGTCAGCTGCTCCACGCCGTCGATCTCGCCGCGCCGCTTGATCTCGACGGCGACCGTCGCGCCCGAGGCGTCCCGGCACAGGATGTCCACCGGGCCGATCGCGGTCATGTACTCGCGCCGGATCAGCGAGTAGCCCGCGCCGAGCGTCTCGATGCGGTCCGCGAGGAGCTCCTGGAGGTGCGCCTCCACGCCGTCCTTGATCAGACCCGGGTCGATGCCCAGTTCGTGGGAGGAGTCGTGCAGGACTTCCTCCATCGTAATGATGAGTTTCTCGCCTGCCTTGTTGATGACCGTCCACACGCCGGTCTCGTCCCCGCTCCCCTCCTTGAGGGTGCACGGGGGCGACATCCAGTTGAGCGGTTTGTACGCCCGGTCGTCCGCGTGGATCGACACACTGCCGTCGGCCTTCACGAGGATCAGACGGGGTGCGGAGGGCAGATGGGCGGTGAGGCGGCCCGCGTAGTCGACGGAGCAGCGGGCGATGACGAGACGCATGGTCGGCAACGCTACTCGACCGACGGCCCCGCACGCGATTCGCCCCTGAAAGCCCCGTTCGCCGATGGCGCGTTGTATGCGCATTCTCCTGGTGCGGCACCCATGGGGCGCCTACCGTGGTGAGCGGGAGGTTGTCGAGCGTGCACGCAGCGTCGCGACCTCCTTCCCTGCCCGTAAGACTCCGGTCACCCGATCGGCCGGGGTCGCGAGAGGAGAACCCATGTCGCTCGACGTCTCACCGGCCCTACTCGAACAGGCCGAGCGAGGCGAGGTCGACGAAGCCGATTTCGTCGACTGCGTCCGGACCTCCCTGCCCTACGCATGGGAGATGATCAGCTCGCTGGTGGCCCAGTTGAAGGTGGACGGCGGACAGTTCGCCGACAACCAGACGCCGCCGCCCGACGAGCAGGCGCGCGGGCAGCTGCTGCGCGCCCTCGCGAGTGACGCGATACGCGGTGCGCTGCAGCGGCACTTCGGAGTGCGCCTGGCGTTCCAGAACTGCCACCGGGTAGCGGTGTTCCCGCTGGACTCCTCGGTGGACGACCGGCTGGCCAAGTTCACTTCGATCCGCGGTCAGCTGCTCAACCAGTCGCCTCAGATGCGGGACTGCTAGTCCGACGGTCTCGGCCGAGACGGGGCAGGACCTCGGCGCCCAGGCGTCGTACGTTCTCCTCCGTCGCGGCGAGATCGCCGGATCCCTCGGTCAGGAGCGCGAAGCGCGTGATGCCCGTCCGCTCGGAGGTGGCCGCCAGCCGGTCAGCCGCGAGCCTCGGGGTGCCCACCGGGTGAAGGTCGCACAGCAGTTCCGTGTACCCGACCGGATCCCGCATCGCGCGCACGCGGCCGTCCACCGTCACATGGGCGTCCAGGCCCTGCTTGAGCCAGCCCGGCATCGACTTCAGCAGTGTCTCGCGGGCGTCCGCCGTGCGGTCCGCCAGCTGGCACACGCCGGCGGAGACGTGACCGACCCCGGCCAGGTGCTCCCGCGAGTGCCCCGCCGCGAGCGCTTCCCGATGCCACATCGCGACCATCGCGGCCTTGTCCTCGTCCCCGCAGTGCATGCCGAGCAGCATCGCCAGCCCGCGCCGCGCGGCCAGCCGGACCGAGGCGGGAGACGTGCAGGCCACGACGACCTCCGGGCCCGTGCCGTCCCCGTCCAGGGACTCCGACGGCCGCGGTACGACGGCCACCTCGCGGAAGCCGTATCGCTCCCCGGACGCCCCCACCCGTGTCTCGGTCAGCCAGCGCCGCAGCAGGTCCAGGGCCTCCGGGAAGCCGTTCTCGTAGCTGTCCAGACCGCCCCCGAACACCTCCAGGTCGACCCACGGACCGCCGCGGCCGACCCCCAGCGTGAAGCGGCCGCCCGATGTCAGGTGCAGCAGCGCCGTCTGCTCCCCGAGGGCCACCGGATGCGTGCTCGGCAGCACGCTCACCGCCGTCCCCACCCGCAGCCGACGGGTGCGCCCCAGCATCAGGGCCGCCAGGGTCACCGCCGACGGGCAGACCCCGTACGGGACGAAGTGGTGCTCGGCGAGCCACACGGCGTCCAGCCCCGCCTCCTCCGCCACCTCGGCGGTCCGCACCGCCCGGTGCAGTGCCTCGCCCTGTCCCTGGCCCGGGAACTGGGCCGCCAGTACAAATGCTCCTACGCGCATCGCCTTTAGCCTCCTCGCGGCTGACGCGGCCTCCCCCAGGTGGACCGGTACTCCTGATGGCAACAACGTCTGACACGTGCCAAAGGCACGGGCTGACAGGAAAGTTATTGGGATTGTCGTGTCGCCCCGGATCGCCCGGCCGCCCTCCCGTAGACACCCTGCGGGTACCCGGGCCCGCTGCGCGTAGTCTGGGAGAAAGTCACTGCCGCCCGCCCCTCCGTGAGGTATACGTGTCACCGCGCCACAACCGCCCCAGGGGCGGCGAGACTCCGGACGAACGACCGAGCACCGGTCTCGACCGGTACGGGCTTGAGCGCACCGAGGAGTACCAGGGCGAGGAGTGGAAGGTCCGGCACGTCGCGGGCGCGAGCGCGAGGGGCAAGCGCTACCGCTGCCCGGGCTGCGACCAGGAGATCCCCTCCGGCACCCCGCACCTGGTGGCCTGGCCGGAGTACGGCGGCGTGGACGACCGGCGGCACTGGCACAAGGCCTGCTGGAACGCGAAGGACCGCCGCACCTCCCGGGTGCAGCGGTCCCGCAACGCGCCGAAGTACTAGGCCTACACGTCCCGGCGGACGACCGTCACGTAGGAGGCGGCCACGGCGGCGCCGGCGACCAGGGTGATCAGCGTCATGTGGGAGAGGCCGCCGGGCAACGGGTCCATGCCCTCGCCCGTCGGCATGCCGAAGAGCTGCATGAGCGCCACCGGCGCGTTGTACTCGATGACCGCCTGGCCCGCCCGGGCGGTGGCCGACCACGAGCTGAGCACCGCGCCGACGACCGGCGGGAGCGTCACCAGGCCCAGCATCACGGCGATCGCCCCGGCGGAGTGGCGCAGCAGCGCGCCCACGGCCAGGGCGAGCACGCCGAGCAGGGTGACGTAGACGCAGCCGGCCAGCGCGCCGAACCACTCGGACGCCGCGTGGGCCCCGGCGTCGCCGCCGCCGCGGACGAGCGCGCCCGCCAGCCCGACGACGAAGACCGACCCGGCGGTGACGAGGAACGCCGTGGCACTGAAGACGAGGTACTTCGCGGTGAGCACCCGGTGGCGGTCGGGCGCGGCCGTGAACGTGGTGCGGACCAGGCCCGTGGCGTGCTCGGAGGTGATCGTCAGGACGCCGAGGACCATCACGGCGATCTGGCCGATCAGCAGGCCGAAGAGGGCCGGGGTCGTGAAGGAGATCTCCGCGTAGTCCCGGTCCACGGTCTGCGAGATGAAGAGCAGGCCGAAGCCTACGACGGTGGCCACGAGGGCGCCCAGCGTCCACAGGGTGGAGCGGACCGACACCATCTTGGTCCACTCCGAGGCCACGGCGTGCCCCAGGTGCGGGCGGGGGTTGGGCAGCGGCGAGGTGTAGTCCCGCGCCGGCTCGCCGGCCGCCGCGCGGGCCTGCGGTGCGGCGGCGGGCCGGGGGCCGGTCATCGGGAGTCCTCCGGGTTGGTCTTGGCGCTCCCGGCGAGTTCGCCGGGGTCGCTGGGCATGAGGAAGGGCCGCCCGCCGGAGCCGGGCGGAGGGGGCGCGTAGAAGCCGGCCCGGGGCACCTCCGGCGCCGGGGCCTCGTCCTCCCACGCCGGGAGGGCCAGGGGCTCCGGCTCCCAGAGCTCGGCCCTCGGGTCGTCGGTGGAGGTGTACTCGACGGAGGACTGCGTCATCCGCATGTACGCCTCCTCCAGCGAGGCGCGGTGCGGTGACAGCTCCCACAGCCGTACGCCGGCCTCGTGGGCGAGCTCCGAGATGCGCGGGAGGTCCAGTCCGGTCACGCGCAGTGCCCCGTCGGGCTCCTGGAGGACCCGGCCGCCGGCCTGGGTGAGCGCCGTACCCAGTGCGTCCCGGCCACCGGGGCCGGTGTCGGCCGCGCGCACCCGAGCGAATCCGGCCGAGTTGTGCGTGATGAAGTCCTGCGTGCCCATGTCGGCCAGCAGCCGGCCCCGGCCGATCACGATCAGGTGGTCGGCGGTGAGCGCCATCTCGCTCATCAGGTGCGAGGAGACGAAGACGGTACGCCCCTCGGCGGCGAGCCGGCGCATGAGGTTGCGGACCCAGAGGATGCCCTCGGGGTCGAGTCCGTTGACCGGTTCGTCGAACAGCAGTACCTGCGGGTCGCCGAGCAGGGCGGTGGCGATGCCGAGCCGCTGGCCCATTCCGAGCGAGAAGCCCTTCGCGCGCTGCCGGGCCACGTCCTGGAGGCCGACGACGGCCAGTACCTCGTCCACCCGCCGCTCCGGGATGCCGGAGAGCTGGGCGACGGAGAGCAGGTGGGTGCGGGCGCGGCGGCCGCCGTGCACGGCCTTGGCGTCGAGCAGGGCCCCGACGTGCCGCTGGGCGTTCGGCAGCTCCCGGAAGGGGCGGCCGTTGATCGTGACCCGGCCGGAGGTGGGCCGGTCCAGGCCGAGGATCATGCGCATGGTGGTGGACTTCCCGGAGCCGTTGGGCCCCAGGAATCCGGTGACGTGTCCGGGCCTGACCTGGAAGGACAGCTGGTCGACAGCGGTCTTCGCGCCGAAGCGCTTGGTCAGGCCGACTGCCTCGATCATCTTGCTGCCCCTTGCCAGGCCGGGACGACTCTCGCCCGCGTAAGGGTTAAGAGGATAACGAGTCTCCTACGGTTCCGCCCCGGGCCGGATCCCTGAGGAACCCCTGAACCCGACCCGGGGATCACCCGTAGTACGTCAGGAGGACGGGGCTGTCAGGCGTCCCTCTTCTTGAGGACGATGTAGCCCCCGAGCACGGCGGCCAGGGCCCACAGCGCCATGATGCCGAAGCCTCCCCACGGCCCGTAGGGGGTCTCGGCGCTGTCCATGGCCCCGGGCACCACCTGCATGATCTTGGCGCCCGCCTGGTCGGGGAAGTACTGGGCCACCTTGCGGGTGGCGCTGACCGCCCCGAGGATGTTCGAGACCAGGAAGAAGAACGGCATCAGGATGCCGAGCGCCAGCATCGAGCTGCGCAGCATGGCCGTGACGCCCATGGAGAACAGGGCGATCAGCGCCATGTACAGGCCGGCGCCGATCACGGCGCGCAGGACGTTGTCCTCGCCGATGCCGATGCTGCGGTCGCCCAGGATGGCCTGGCCGAGGAAGAAGGACAGGAAGCTGGTCGCCAGACCCACGACCAGGGCCAGTCCGGTGGCCACGATCAGCTTGCCGAACAGCAGGCTCGCGCGCTTGGGTACGGCGGCCAGCGAGGTGCGGATCATGCCGGAGCTGTACTCGGTGCCGACGACCAGCACACCGAAGACGATCATCGCCAGCTGGCCGAGGCTCATACCGGCGAAGCTGGCCAGGGTCGGGTCGAAGGTGGCCTGCTGCTCCGCCGGCATGTCGTTGAAGGCGGCGTTGAAGAAGGCGCACAGCGCGGCGCTGATCCCGACCGTGACCACCAGGGCGGAGACCAGGGTCCAGGTCGTGGAGGCGACGGTGCGGATCTTGGTCCACTCGGACTTGAGGACTGCGGGGAAGGACATGGTCACTCGCCGCCCTTGCGCACCGCGTCGTGGCCGGCGCCCCAGGCGGGGACGTCGGCGGGCCGGGCCGGATTGTCCGGGGCCGTGCCCGGCGCGCCCGGCGCGTGGGCGTGGTACTCGACGGAGTCCGCCGTCATGCGCATGAACGCTTCCTCCAGTGACGCCCGTTGCGGGCTGAGTTCGTGCAGCACGATCTGGTGCTGGGCGGCCAGCTCGCCGAGCTGCTCGGGGCCCACGCCGTCGATCTCCAGCGCGCCGGTGGCCGGGACGCTGATGGCGGCGATGCCGGCCTCGTGCAGGACGTCCTTGAGCCGTTCCTGCTGCGGCGAGCGGAGCCGGACATAGCTGCGCGAGTTCTGCTGGATGAAATCAGCCATGGACAGGTCTGCCAGCAGCTTTCCCTGGCCGATGACGACCAAATGGTCTGCCGTCAGAGCCATTTCGCTCATCAGATGGGAGGAGACGAAGATCGTCCTACCCTCCGACGCGAGCCCCTTCATAAGATTGCGGATCCAGAGAATTCCCTCCGGGTCCAGACCATTGACGGGTTCGTCGAACATCAGGATCTCCGGATCGCCGAGCAGCGCGGAGGCGATTCCCAGCCTCTGCCCCATGCCCAGCGAAAATCCTTTCGACTTCTTCTTCGCCACGGCCGTCAGTCCGACCAGGTCCAGCACCTCGGAGACCCGGCTCTCCGGGATCCGGTTCGACTGGGCAAGGCAGAGCAGGTTGTTGTATGCGCTGCGGCCGCCGTTCATGGCTTTCGCGTCGAGCAGCGCTCCGATGTACTTCAGTGGCTCCGGCAGGTCCCGGTAGTGCTTGCCGTCGATCCGGACCGTCCCGCTGGTCGGGTTGTCGAGGTCGAGCATCATGCGCATGGTCGTGGACTTCCCGGCCCCGTTGGGGCCGAGGAAGCCGGTCACCACCCCCGGTCTGACCTGGAAGCTGAGGTTGTCCACGGCGGTCTTCGCGCCGAATCGTTTGGTAAGGCCCTCAAGCTCGATCATGCGGGCCACGCTAGAGCGCCGAAGGGCCGTACGCCACCTCAAACAGGTGACATACGGCCCTCGTCCGCCGGTTTCGCTACCAGCGAGTAGAAATCGGGGTACTAGCGGCTCTGCTGCGCCGGGACACCGCGCGAGACCGGCTCGTCGTCGACGATCGGGTTGGCCGCCGCGACGGCCGCACCGGTCAGGGTGGCCAGCATCTCGCGGACGTTGGTCAGCTGCGCGTTGATCGAGTCGCGGCGGTTGGTGAGCGCCGCCAGCTCGCGCTCGGACTCGCTGCGGATGCGGTCGGCCTTCGCGTTGGCGTCGGCGACGATGTCCTCGGCCTGGCGCTGCGCGGTCTCGACCGTCTGGCGGGCGCGGCGCTCCGCGTCCGTGCGCAGCTTCTCGGCCTCCAGGCGCAGCTGCTCCGCGCGGTGCTCGATCTCCGCGAGGCGCTTCTCCGCCTTGGCCTGACGCGAGGCCAGGTCGCGCTCGGACTGCTCACGGCGCTTGGCCAGGTTGGTCTCGAAGTCCGCTGCGGCCTGGGCGGCCTTGGCGCGGGTCTCCTCGAACAGCGCGTCGGCCTCCTCGCGCTTGGAGGCGGCGTCCTTCTGGGCCTCGGAGCGCAGGGTGGTGGCGTCGCCCTTCGCCTTCTCGACGATGCGGACGCCCTCGTCCTCCGCCTTCGTCTTGCGGTCCGCCGCGAAGGACTCGGCGTCGTTGCGCACCTGCTGCGCCGCCGACTCGGCGAGCTCGCGGTGCTGCTCGGCCGCGCGACGGGCCTCCTCGCGGAGGTCCTTCGCCTCCTCCTCCGCGAGACGCAGGATCTTCTCGACCCGGGCGCCCAGACCGGCGTACGACGGCTCGGCGTCGCTCACCTGTGCCTGGGCGTTCTGCGTTTCGAGGTGCAACTCCTCGATGCGCTTTTCCAGAGAGTTGATACGTCCAAGGGCGCTGTCGCGGTCGGAGACCAGCTTGGTAATGCGGTCGTCCACCTGACCGCGGTCGTAACCACGCCGCACGAGCTCGAAGCCGAAGGGGGAGGAAGTGTCGCTCATGGGGTTCCTGTCGAATGAGACCGATGAGGTGCTACGTGAGGTGTTGAGGCGATCCTAGGCGCCCGGGCGGCGTGTCATCGAGTCAATCCGCGTTTGATCTGGACAATGAGACCCCTTTCGAGTGGCAAGGCGGCAGAATGCTTGTCACTCGTTCGCCTGAACCTCTATCAGGAGCACACATCCCTGTGTGCTGACTACCCCTCTGACGTCTTACCACCCGAACGAGTGGAACCCGCCGCCGCGCCGGCCTTCACGCCCCCCGCGCCCTGGCCGCCGACCGAGGGCTTTCCGCCGCCCGTGGGCGCCTCGAATGACTCCAACGCCTCAAGAACGTCCTGGACACGGGAGATCTCCGCCTGAATGTCCTCGCGCCTGCGCACCAGGACCTCCAGCTCACGGCGGCCCTCCTCGACGAGGCGTTCGGCCTCGGCCCTGGCCTCGGCGAGCGCGCCCTCCGCCACCCGGACCAGCTCGGCCTTCTTCTGCTCGGCCTCCTTGAGCAGCGCCTCGGCCTTGCGGACCGCGGCGATGCGCACCTTGCTCGCCTCGCTGCTCGCGTCCGACACCAGCGCCTTGGCCTTCGCCTCGGCCTCGACGCTCTGCTCGGTCGCCGCCCGCACCAGCTTGTCCACGCGCTCGCCGGCCGACTTCATCTGCTCGGCCGACTCCCGGCGGGCCCGCTCGTGCAGCTCCTCGACCTCCGCCTCCACGCGGCCGCGCAGCTCCTCCGCCCGCTCCCTTATGGCCGCGGCGTCCGTGCGCGCGCCGACCAGCAGCTCGTCCGCGTCCGTACGGGCCTTCTCCACCGCGGAGTTGCCCTCGACGGTCGCCTCGGACGTGATCCGCGCGGCCTCCTTGCGCGCCGCGTCGACCATCGCGTCGGCCTGCTCCTCGGCCGCCGTCGTGGCGGCGAGGGCCTGCGCCCGCGCGTCGGCCGTGAGCTTGTCGGCCTCCGAAGCGGCCTCGGTGATGAGTCGGTCGACCTGCTCGGCAGCCTCGCTGCGACGCTTGTTGGCCTCCTCGCGGGCCTCGTCCAGCAGCCGCTCGGACTCCGCGCGGGCCTGCGCACGGATGCGCTCCGCCTCGGTCGCCGCCTCGGCCTTGACCCGCTCGGCCTCGGACCGGGTACGCGTCGCGTGCTCCTGCGCCGAGGACAGCGCCTCCGTCGCCTCCGCGCGCAGCCGCTCGGCCTCGCCGGCCGCCTCGCCGACGGTGCGCTCGTTGTCCTTGCGGGTCTTCTCGGTGAGCTTGTCGGCTTCCGCGGCGGCGCCGGTGATGAGCCGGTCGGCCTGTTCGGCCGCCTCGGTCCGCAGCCGGTTGGCCTCGGAACGCGCCTCGTCCAGGCTCCGCTCCGACTCCCGTTCGGCGCTCGCCAGGGTCTCGTTGGCCGCGACCGTGACGCGGTCCGCCTCCGCGGTGGCCTCGCCGATGATCCGGCCGCCCTCCGCGCGGGCCTCGTCCAGGGCCCGCGCCGCGTCCGCGCGCAGCCGCTCGGCCTCGGCCGCCGCCTCGCCGACGGTGCGCTCGTTGGCCGCGCGGGTCTCCTCGACCAGCCGGTCGCCCTCGGTACGCGAATCGATGATGATCTTCGCGGCGTCCCGCTCGGCCCCGGCCAGGGTCTCGGCCGCCTGCGCGGTGAGCGCCCGCGCCTCGGCCCGCGCGCTCTCCAGGGTCCGGGCCGCCTCGGCGGCCAGCCGTTCCGCCTCCGCCGCCGCCTCGCCCACGGTGGCGGCGTTGGCGGCGCGGGTCTCCTCGATGAGCCGGTCCGCCTCCGCGGCGGCCTCGGTGACGAGCCGGTCGGCCTGCTCCGCGGCCTCGGTACGCAGCCGGTTGCCCTCGGACCGGGCCTCGTCCAGCGTGCCGGCCGCCTCGGCGCGGGCGGCCTCGGCGGCCTCCGCCGCCTCGGCGGTGAGCCGCTGCGCCTCGGCCTCGGCCTCGGCGACCGTCGCGGCGTTCGCCGCGCGGGTCTCCTCGGTGAGCCGGTCCGCCTCCGCGGTGGCCGTGGCGACGACCCGCTCGGCCTCCCGCACGGCGTCCGTACGGATCTGCGCGCCCTCGGCGCGGGACGCCTCCAGCGCCTCCGCCGCCTCGCCGCGGATGCGGTTGGCGTCGTCACGGGCGTCCGCGCGGGTCCGCGTCGCGTCCCGCTCGGACGCGGCCAGCGCGTCCGTGGCCTCCGTACGCACCCGCTGCGCGTACTCGGCGGTGTCGGAGCGCAACTGCTCCGCCTCGGCGATCGCGTCGCCGACGGTGCGCTCGGCCAGAGCCTTCGCCGCGTCCGTCTCGGCGCGCGCCTCGCTGCGGACCCGCTGGGCGTCCTCGGCGGCGCGCTCGCGCTCCGCGTGGGCGTCGCCGCGGACCCGCTCGGCCTCCTCCTCGGCCTCGGTCCGCGTCCGCTGCGCCGCGTGTTCGGCGGCGCTGCGCAGTCCGGCGACCTCCTCCTCGGCCTGCTCGTGCAGCCCGGCGACGGAGTCCCGTACCTGCTGGGCGGTGGCCTCGGCCGCCGACACCAGCTCCGACGCGCGCCGTTCGGCCTCCTCGGTCAGGCGGGCCGCCTCGGCCTGCGCCTCCTCGGAGCGCTTGCGGGCCGCGGCCAGCAGCTCCTCGCTCTCCTCGCGGGCCTGGGCCCGCTCCTGCTCCGCCTCGGTCCGGGCGGACGACAGCGTCTCCTCGGACTCCCGGCGGCGGCGCGCGGCCTCCTCGGCGGCCGCGGACAGCGCCTCGGCGGCCTCCGCGGCGACCCGCTCGGCCGCCGCCTTCGCCTCGGCGCGCAGCCGGTCGGCGGTCTCCTGCGCCTCCGTACGGACCCGCTCGGCCTCGGCCTCGGCCTCGCCGCGCAGTCGTACGGCGGCCTGCTCGGCCTCCGCGCGCACCCGCCCGGCGTCCTCGGCGGCCTCCGTGCGCAGCTGTTCGGCCTCGGCCTCGGACTGCGCCCGGAGACCGCGGATCCGCTCCGCCGCCTCGGCGCGCAGCCGGTCGTTCTCCTCGCCGGTCTCGCGGCGGATGCCCTCCGCGGCCGCGCGGGCGTCGCGCAGCGTCTGCTCGGCCGTGCCCAGCCGGCTTTCGGCCTCCGTGTGCAGCCGGACGAGCTCCTCGTCGGCCTCCGCCCGCTTGGCGGCGAGCGCCTGCTCGGTCTCCTCGCGCCGGGCACGGGCCGCGGCGTCGGCCTCGGCCCGTACGGCCTCGGCCCGCTCCTCGGCCTCGGCGCGCAGCCGCTCGGCCTCGGCGCGGGTGCGCTCCAGCGTCTCCTCGGCCTGCTTGCGCAGGGTGGTCGCCCGCTCGACGGCCTCGGCGCGGACCCGCTCGCTCTCGGCGCTCGCCCCGCCGCGCAGCTCGTCCGCGTCCGCCTTGGCCTTGCCGAGGAGCTCCTCGGCGGTCCGGGCGGCCTCCTCGATCTGCTGGACCGCCTCGCGGCGGGCCTCGCCGCGGATCCGCTCGCCCTCGGCGACGGCCTCCGCCCGCAGCTGCTCGGCCTCGCCGCGCAGCCGCCGTGCCTCCGACTGGAGTTCCACGGTGCGGGCCCGGTACTCCTCGGTGTCGTCCTTCGCGGCGCCCTTGAGCTCGTCGGCCGTCGCCGCCGCCTGGAGCCGCAGCCGCTCGGCCTCGCTCTCGGCCTCGCGGCGGATCCGCTCGGCCTCCTCGGACGCCGCGCGGGTGGTGGCGCGGGCGTCCTGCGACGCCTTGTTCAGTACGTCCTCGGCGGTGCGGGCCGCCTTCGCCAGCTGCGCCGCCGTGTCCTCGGCGGCGGCCGTACGGGCCCGCTCGCCGGCCTCGGTGCGCAGCCGCTCCGCCTCCGCGCGGGCGTCGGCCAGGGCCTGCTCCGCCTCGGTCTTGAGGGCCTCGGTCTCCTTGGTGGCCTCGCCGACCAGCCGGGCGACCTGCTCCTTGGCGGTCCGGGTGCGCTGCTCGTTGACGGACTCGGCGGAGGCCAGCTGCCGGGCGGCGCTCTCCTTCGCCTCCGCGAGCAGCTTCTCGGCCGCGGCGCGGGCCTCGCGCAGGGCGGCGTCCGCCTCCTGCACGCGGGACTCCGCGACCCGGCCCAGGTCCATGGTCTGCTGCCGGGTCTGCTCGGCCTCGGCGGAGGTGGTGGACCGCAGCCGCTCGGCGTGCTCGGTGGCCTCCTGGGCCTGCGCGGAGGCGGCGGTCAGCAGCCGCTCGGCCTCCTTGCGGGCCCGCAGCAGGGTGGCCTCGGTCTCCGCGCGGGCGGCCTCGGCCTCGGCGGCCATCCGGCGCCGGGTCTCCTCGGCGACCCGGGCGGCCTCGGCGCGCGCGGCGTTCAGGGACTGTTCGGCCTCGGCGCGGGACTCCTCCATGAGCCGGCGCGCCTGGGACTCCGTACGGGCGCGCAGTTGCTCCGCCCAGGCCACGTTCTCGTTGACGTGGGCCTCGACGGTCTGGCGGCGCTCGTTGAGCTCCTGGTCCAGGCGCTGGCGGCGGTTGACGGCCTCGGCGTGCAGTTCGGCCTGCAGGCGCGCCTGGTGCTCGGCGTGCTCCTGGAGGATGCGCTGGGTCTGGGCACGGGCGTCACGCAGCTCGCGCTCGGCGTCGGAGCGCATCTGGTCGGCCTGGATCTGGGCATTGCGGAGCAGCTGCTCCGCCTGGTAGCCCATGTCCGCGCCGTCGTAGGCGGGGCGGGACGCCAGGCTGCGGCGTACCTCGTGGAGCTTGGCGCGCAGCACCTCGACCTGGTATCCCAGGTCCTCAGCGTGCTGGACGGCCTTCCCGCGCTCCTTCTTCAGCCGCTCCATCTCGGCCTCGAAGCGCGACAGGTGGTCGGCCTCGGCCTGATGGCTCTCCTGGCTTTCGTAGCCCCGCACAGCGCGGTCCCATCCGTCCCCTGGTCGCAAGCTCACTCCCAATTGAGCATCGCTCGCCCGCTGAACGACGCCCCCGGGGGAATGGTGTCAGATACCGGGGCAGGGGTCACAGGCCCCGACCCCGTCTCCGCACCGAACCCCGGCCGAGCCATGGCCACTCTACCGGCCGGGGAATCGGGCCATCAGTGCTGCGGGTCGGCCGTGACCAGTTCGGTGAGGACCCCGTGGCAGTCCTTGGGGTGCAGGAAGGTGATCGAGGACCCCATGGAGCCGGTCCGGGGCTGGTCGTAGAGGACGCGGACGCCCTTGCCGCGGATGGCCTCCGAGTCGCCGAGGACGTCCTCGGTGCCGAAGGCGATGTGGTGGACCCCCTCGCCGTTCTTGGCCAGCCACTTGCCCACCGCGGAGTCCCCGCGGGTGGGCTCCAGGAGCTGGATGTAGGAGGCGCCGCCGTCGGACGTCCCATTGATCTTCAACATGGCCTCGCGAACGCCCTGCTCCTCGTTGACCTCGGAGTGGAACACCTCGAAGCCGTACGTGGCACGGTAGAACTCGACGGTCCTGTCGAGGTCGAAGCAGGCGATCCCGATGTGGTCGATTCTTGTCAGCATGGGTCCAGTGCACCGCTCCGGAGGGTGGTCACGCAACGTGCGCGCGATCACACCGACTGCCCGGTGACCGCTGGGGTACCGCTCAGTACATTGACGTAAACCCTCGTTCACTCCTCATCCAAGGGGCCGTGCCTCATGTCCGGATCGAACAACACCACTTCAGTGATCGTCGCCGGGGCCCGCACGCCCATGGGGCGCCTCCTCGGCTCGCTGAAGTCCTTCTCGGGTGCCGACCTCGGCGGTTTCGCCATCAAGTCCGCGCTGGACCGGGCCGGTATCTCCGGCGACCAGGTGCAGTACGTGATCATGGGCCAGGTCCTCCAGGCCGGTGCGGGCCAGATCCCGGCCCGCCAGGCGGCGGTCAAGGCCGGCATCCCGATGAACGTGCCCGCCCTGACGATCAACAAGGTGTGCCTGTCGGGCCTGGACGCGATCGCCCTGGCGGACCAGCTGATCCGCGCCGGCGAGTTCGACATCGTGGTCGCGGGCGGCCAGGAGTCCATGACCAACGCCCCGCACCTGCTGCCCAAGTCGCGCGAGGGCTACAAGTACGGGGCCGTCGAGATGCTCGACGCGATGGCCTACGACGGCCTCACGGACGCCTTCGAGAACATCGCGATGGGCGAGTCCACCGAGAAGCACAACACCCGCCTGGGCATCGAGCGCGCCCCGCAGGACGAGTTCGCCGCCGCCTCCCACCAGAGGGCCGCGGCCGCGCAGAAGAACGGCGTCTTCGAGGCCGAGATCACCCCGGTCGAGATCCCCCAGCGCAAGGGCGACCCGGTCGTCTTCTCGATGGACGAGGGCATCCGCCCGGAGACCACCGCGGAGTCCCTCGGCAAGCTGCGCCCGGCCTTCGCGAAGGACGGCACCATCACCGCCGGCACCTCCTCGCAGATCAGCGACGGCGCCGCCGCCGTGGTCGTGATGAGCAAGGCCAAGGCCGAGGAGCTCGGCCTGGAGTGGCTCGCCGAGATCGGCGCCCACGGCAACGTGGCCGGACCGGACAACTCGCTCCAGTCGCAGCCGTCCAACGCGATCCGGCACGCACTGGCGAAGGACGGGCTGGACGTCTCCGACCTGGACCTCATCGAGATCAACGAGGCTTTCGCGGCGGTCGCCGTGCAGTCAATGAAGGACCTCGGTGTGACCCCGGAAAAGGTGAACGTCAACGGCGGCGCCATCGCCCTGGGCCACCCGATCGGCATGTCCGGCGCCCGCGTGGTCCTGCACCTGGCCCTGGAGCTCAAGCGGCGCGGCGGCGGCGTCGGCGCGGCCGCGCTGTGCGGCGGCGGCGGCCAGGGCGACGCGCTGATCGTGCGCGTGCCGGGCACCCAGGCCCCGTAGCCGTACCGACCGCACCCGTACCGTACGAGAACCGAGGAGCGCAGCACGTATGACGGCGGTGGACGTCCCCCAGCTGGTGGCCCAGGCGCGCGAGGGCCGGCCCAGGGCGGTGGCCCGGCTGATCTCACTGGTCGAGGGGGCGTCCCCGCAGCTGCGCGAGGTGATGGCGGCGCTGGCGCCGCTGACGGGCGGGGCGTACGTGGTGGGCCTGACGGGGTCGCCGGGCGTCGGCAAGTCGACCTCGACCTCGGCGCTGGTCTCCGCGTACCGCAAGGCCGGCAAGCGGGTCGGGGTCCTCGCCGTCGACCCGTCCTCGCCCTTCTCGGGCGGGGCGCTCCTCGGTGACCGGGTGCGCATGTCGGACCACGCCTCGGACCCCGGGGTGTACATCCGCTCCATGGCCACCCGGGGGCACCTGGGCGGGCTGGCGTGGGCCGCCCCGCAGGCGATCCGGGTGCTGGACGCGGCCGGCTGCGAGGTGATCCTGGTCGAGACGGTCGGTGTCGGGCAGTCGGAGGTGGAGATCGCCTCCCAGGCCGACACCTCGGTGGTGCTGCTGGCGCCCGGGATGGGCGACGGGATCCAGGCCGCGAAGGCGGGCATCCTGGAGATCGGCGACGTGTACGTGGTGAACAAGGCGGACCGCGACGGCGCCGACGCCACCGCCCGGGAGCTGAACCACATGCTGGGCCTGGGGGAGTCCCGCGGCGCCGGGGACTGGCGGCCGCCGATCGTGAAGACGGTGGCCGCGCGGGCCCAGGGCATCGACGAACTGGTCGAGGCCCTGGAGAAGCACCGGGCCTGGATGGACGAGCGTGGCGTGCTCGCCGAACGGCGCACGGCCCGGGCGGCGCGGGAGGTCGAGACGATCGCCGTGACGGCGCTGCGGGCGCGGATGGCGGACCTGCGCGGGGACGCGCACCTCGACGCGCTGGCCGCCAGGGTCGCCGTCGGCGAGCTGGACCCGTACGCCGCCGCGGACGCGCTGCTCGCGACGCTGACGGAGGCCTGAGGGCGGGGCCGGGCCGGCGCCGGCGGGCGGGGGCGGGACCGGCGCTCGGCCGGCCT